>DBVJ01000123.1:27296-31884 GCA_002308115.1 Lachnospiraceae bacterium UBA1267 | reverse complement strand
TCCACCATCTTCGGGTCGATCATGATCATTTTCACTTCCGTCGGCTTTGCGTGATAAATGATCGACATGATCATCGTGTTCTGGCAGACGGACTTACCGGAGCCGGTGGTGCCGGCGATCAGAAGGTGCGGCATCCGCGCAATGTCGGCGATGATCGCCCGGCCTTCGATGTCTTTGCCAAGACCGAAAGCCAGCTTGGAAGTATGGTTCTTGAATTCGTCGGATTCCAGAAGATCCCGGAGCGTGACGCCGGTCTTCTGGCTGTTCGGCACCTGGATGCCGATCGCGGATTTGCCCGGGATCGGGGCTTCCATGTAAATGCTCGCCGCGGCGAGATTCATTTTGATGTTGTCGGCAAGCGACGTGATACGGGAAACCTTCACGCCGACGTCCGGCTGGATCTCGTAACGCGTGACAGACGGGCCGCGGGTGATATTCGTGACACGGACGTTGATGCCGAAAGTCTTCAGGGTCTCGACCAGATTTCTGGCATTCTCCTGAAGCTCGGCTTCGATGTCCTGACGGCTTCCGTTCACGCCGGCGCCTCTTCTCAAGAGCCGCATGGGCGGGAAACGATACTCCTTCTGAACCGCTTTCTTGGCGGCGATGTCGCGGGTAATGACGTCGTCATCCGTTTGGTTTCCGGAAGGCGTCTCGGTTTTTTGCGCGGTTTCGGGGCTTTCTTCCTTCGGTGTTCCGTCAGGATTCAGCGCCTGCTCGCCACGCGCTCTCCTGAGGGCGTCGGTATCGATGACTTCTTTATTTTTGAGCGCTTTCTGACCGTCGGTCTCCACTTTTCGGACCGAACCGTTCGCAGTGACCACGATCTTCTCGTAACGGTCGGAAGGAGAAAGCTGTTCGCGGAAGGCTTTGTCCGCCTTTTCCGCCTTTTCTTCGGGCGTTTCCTCCGGCGTCTCAGAGGTCAGAATTCCGTCGTCCTTCGGCAGGTATTCGTCGCCGAGATGAATGGGCGGCATGAAAATCTCGTCTCCGAGATCAAAGGGCACGTCGTCCGCATCTTCTTTCACCGGCGTGTTTTTCTGATCCTTGCCGCTGTTTTTGTATTTGTTAAAGATAGACGCGTTCTTCGCCGAGGCGTCAGAATCGCCGTATTTGAATGTCGTAGGTGTCTCGTCGTCACTGGTGATGGTCGTGTCGCCGATGCCCACGAAACGCCGGTTCAGGCGCTCTTCCGCTTCCATTCTCCGGTTCTTCTCGTGGATCTCGTCGATCTCTTCACGAGCTCTCAGCTCCGATTCCAGCTGTCTGGTACGACGCTTGGCCTCACGCTTTTCTTCATGAAGCGCGCGCTTTCTCTGATTCTCCTCGCGTTCCGGATCTTTGCGGTCTTTCAGATAGTTGAACACGGAGAAATCCACAAAGAGGACGACCGCGACCACAATGAGGAAAATGTTGACGACGGTAGAGCCTGCGGTGCCGAGCAGCTTATTCATCATGAGGTAGTTCAGACGCCCCAGAAGACCCCCGTCCTTCGGGTCTCCCCCGAAGAAGGAAAAGAGGCCGGACACGGCAAACAGAACCAGAATGACGGAAACGACTCTCCGGATGAACAGGCCGGTCCTGTCTCCGATCCGCAGCACGACTGCCAGAATGACGAATAAAAGCGGCGCAACGTACATCAGCTTCCCGAACAGGAAGTAAAGCGCGGTCTTAAGCCATGGAATGGCGCTGGAGAAAAGCGCGACATAGCACAGAACGGCGATCGCAACCACCACGATGACGATGATGTCTTCCAGGATGGAGCGCCGTTTTGCCTGGGCTTTCTTCTCTGCCTCGGCACGCGAATTCTTCCGGGGCGCGTTCTGAGAGGCGCTGCTCCGTGAAGAAGTGTTTCTTTGGTTGGAAGTCTTTTGCTCAGCCATGATGATCGTTGTCTCCGATAGAAGGATCACGGGAATCTTCTTCCCGGATCTGAATCATTTCTTTTTCAATGTAGACCGGACGGTCTTTGCTCTGTACATACGTCCTTGCAAGGTAAGAGCCGATGATCCCCAGAAAGAGGAACAGGCATCCGAACAACAGGAAGAAGACGGAAAGAACCAGCGCATGCTCCGGCAGTGTGTGTCCCGCCGCCGCGAGAATGATCTCGACGATGATGAGGATGAAGGAAGCAACGCTTAAGAATCCGCCGACATAATAGGGGATTCTGAGCGGCTTCGTGGAATAGCCGAAGATCCCCTCCAGCGCATACAGGAACAATTTTCCGAAAGACCAGGAGGACTTCCCGGAATTACGTTCTTTCACGGTGTAAGGAATGTATTCCGTGTTGAAACCGACCCAGGAGAAAATGCCTTTTGAAAAGCGGTGATACTCCGTCATGGAAAGCACGGCGTCAGCCATCTTGCGGCGCATCATGCGGAAGTCGCTGGCAGCGGGCCTGAAACTGGTCTCGCACAGTTTGTTCACCAGACCGTAAAAACATTTTTTGAAGAATTTGAGGACCGCGCTCTCCTTCCGCTTGTCCTGATAAGCGCCGACCGCATCGACCTCGGGTCTGGACTGAAGGATCTCGTACATCTCTCGTGCGACTCTGGGATCCTGCTGAAGGTCTGCGTCGATCACACAGACGAGTTCGCCTTCCGTATGTCTTAAGCCGCAGAGGATGGCGGCTTCTTTGCCGAAATTCCGCGAGAAGGAAATGACTTTCAGATTCGGATCGCAAACTTCTTCCGAGAGACCGCGAAGCGCCTTCATGGTGCCGTCACGGCTTCCGTCATCCACCATGACGCACTCGATCAGGCTCCCGGTGTCCCGGAAAGCCTCATGGAGCGCATGATACATTTTGACGACGTTGCCCTCTTCGTTGTAACAGGGGACAACAAAGGAAACTTTCATAGGATCTCTCCTTGTGTGAACGGTGAGAAAGATACAACCATATATTATAGCATGTTTTCTTTCGTTTATCAAATAAAGGCCGGACGCGTCAGAACAGATCGGCAAAGCTGATCTGGTCGTCTTTCGGAAGCCCGGAAAGGATGCCGTAGGAGTCCATCTTGTCCAGGAGCGTCTGGGAAACCTTTGCGCGGTTTCTCAGATTCTGCACAGAGGTATAGGGGCCTTGCCTTGCAGCTTCCTGAAGCGCCTGCGCGACGTTCGGGCCCATGCCTTCGATGGAGGAGAAAGAAGGCATCAGCTGCTTGTCGTTCACAATGACAAAGCGGTTCGCCTGGGCTTTGTAAAGGTCGATCGGCACGAAAGAGAAACCTCTCGCGTACATCTCTTCCACGATACGGATGTCGCGGTAACGCAGTTTCTCCTTCGCTTTCGGGAAGGGGATCTCCTTGAGCCGGTTGAGCTCCGCTTCCATCCTGGCGTGTCCCATGCACATGGTCTCGTAATCAAAGCCGCCGGCCTTGATCGAGAAATAAGTCGCGTAATAGGCAAGCGGATAATGTACTTTCGCGTAGGCGATGCGCATGGCCATGATGACGTAGGCAGCGGCATGCGCTTTGGGGAACATGTACATGATATGCTCGCAGGACCAGATGTACCAGTCCGGCACGCCGTGCGCCTCCATGTCGGCTTTCCACTGGGGCCATTTCGGGCAGTCTTTTTTCGCGACTTTTCCCTTCCGGACGCTTTCCATAATGTTGAAGGCCTCTGCATTTTCCATGCCCATCGAGATCAGATACTGCATGATGTCGTCACGCGTGCAGACCGCGGTGCGAAGCGTTGCCGTGCCTTCCTGGATCAGCTTTTCCGCATTTCCGTGCCAGACGTCTGTGCCGTGCGCAAGACCCGAGACACGGATGAGGTCGGACAGATCCTGAGGCTTCGCTTCCAGAACCATGCTGATCGCATTGTCCGTTCCGAATTCCGGGATGCCCAAAACACCAAGCGGGCAGCCGTGGATGTCCTCCGGCTTGATCCCAAGCGCTTCGGTGGATTTGAAGAGGCTTAAAACTTCCGGCGCATCCAGCGGGAAATCGACCGGATCGATGCCCAGAAGGTCTTTCAGCATACGGATGACGGTCGGATCGTCCTTTCCGAGAATGTCCAGTTTCAGGAGGTTGTGTTCGATCGAGTGATAGTCGAACTGCGTCGTAATGATCGAACTGTCGGTATCGTCCGCCGGATGCTGCACGGGCGTGAAGCGGTTGATGTCCTCGCCGAGGGGCAGCACGATGATCCCGCCGGGATGCTGGCCGGTGGAACGTTTGACGCCCAGAAGCGGCATTCCGAGACGGTCGATCTCTGCGTTTCGCTTCTGGATGCCCTTTTTCTGGAAATACTTATAGACGATGGCGGACCCGATCTTGTCCTGGATGGCCTGGACGGTACCGGCCTTGAAGGTCTGCCCTTTTCCGAAAATGACTTCGGTATAGGCGTGGGCTTTGGCCTGGTATTCGCCGGAAAAGTTCAAGTCGATGTCCGGCTCTTTATCGCCCTTAAAGCCCATGAAGGTCTCGAAGGGGATATTGCAGCCGTCTTTAATCAGTTTCGTGCCGCATTTCGGGCAAAGCTTGTCCGGCATGTCCCAGCCGGTATTGTTCCGGTAACGGATGCACTCTTCCGACTCGAATTCCGAGTAGCGGCACTTCGGGCAGCGGTAATGCGGCGGCAGCGG
>DBVJ01000123.1:26959-27213 GCA_002308115.1 Lachnospiraceae bacterium UBA1267 | reverse complement strand
TACATGACCGCGTAGCCGTTCGAAATGATCGCGGTGAGTTCGCGTTCCAGCCGCTCTTCGACCTGTCTGGGCAGCGGATCGCCGTACAGATCCCTGGCGACCATGAATGCGTGCTCGCGAAGGTCCTGATCAGAGCCTTCAATGACCGGAGGACTCTTCTTCGCGTCGATCGGGGAGATCTCTTCGATCTGGTCCGCGATCTTCTTCGGATTCTCAATGACGACTTCATGCGCCTTGTCGCTTCCGAGATAATC
>DBVJ01000123.1:13773-26871 GCA_002308115.1 Lachnospiraceae bacterium UBA1267 | reverse complement strand
TCCTGAGGATCCATGAAATGGACGTCTCCGGTCGCGACGACCGGCTTTTTGAACTGTTCGCCCAGGGACACGATCGTGCGGTTCAGATCCTTAAGATCCTCGTCTGTCCGGATATAATCGTAGTCTTCTTCTTTCTTCAGGAAAGCGTTGTTGCCGAGAGGCTGGATCTCCAGATAATCGTAGAAAGAGACGATACGGGCGATCTCTTCGTCCGGTACGCCTCTCAGGACGGCATCGAACAGCTCTCCGTAGCAGCATGCGGAGCCGATGATCAGGTTTTCACGCACTTCCTGAAGCGCAGACTTCGGGATACGCGGCCTCCGGTAATAATACTTGAGGTTCGAATCCGACACGAGCCGGTACAGCGCGATACGTCCGGCCTCGTTTTTGACGAAAATGGTCACGTGATAGGTGTTGAGCTTCTTGATCGTATTCTCATCCGGCTGGCATTTTTCCGCAAGATCCCGGAGCGTAAGTATGCCGCGGCTTTCAAGCCTCGGGAGCAGTTTCAGATAGATCTCCGCCGTGCATTCCGCGTCGTCCACGGCGCGGTGATGCTTGAGAAGCGAGACGTGAAGCTCCTTGGCGACCGCGTCCAGACGGTATCTGGAAAGCTTCGGAAGCAGAAAACGGGAGATCCCGAGGGTGTCCGCCCAGGGGAAGTCCGTCGGCGTCTCCGGCATCACGCGCCGGAGATTCCGGATCAGGAAAGAAACGTCGAATTCCGCATTGTGTCCGACAAAGAAACATCCGTCGGCGAAGGCCATGAACTTCGGAAGCACCTCTTCGATAGGCGGGGCATTCCGGAGGTCTTCGTTCGTGATGCTGGTCAGGCTTTCGATCCGGTAAGAGATCTTCTCTCCGGGATTGACGAAAGAGCTGAAACGGTCTGTGATACGTCCGTCTTCGATGCGGACAGCGCCGATCTCGATGATGCGGTTCTTGTCCGAAGAAAACCCGGTCGTTTCCAGGTCGAAAACGACAAGCGGGCCCGTGAGGCGCGCGTCGGTCGGATTTACGGCAACAGCCTGGGTGTCGTCGACCAGATAGCCTTCCATGCCGTAAAGGATCTTGATAGGCGTTCCTTTTTGTTTGAGAGCCTTGGCGGTCTTGAGGACCGTCGGGAAGGCCTGCACATTTCCGTGATCCGTGACGGCCACGGCGGGATGTCCGTAGAATGCGGCCCGCTTGATGAAGGCCTCCGCGTCCAGGACAGAATCGTTGTCGGAGTACTTGGTATGCGCGTGAAGCTCGATGCGTTTCTCCGCGGCGTCGTCCCTGCGCTGCTCCGTGAGAGGCAGATCATAACGCATGATGCCGTAGATATGCTGGATCATGAGTTCATGGTCGTAGCGGTCTATTTCCGCGTCTCCCTTGACCCGGACGGTACGGCCGGGATAGATGGCGGCTTTGACTTCTTCGAGAAACTCCTGACGGACGAAAAACTTGACACGGATGGTGTCGCTGTAATCGGTAAGCGTGAAAATGAAAATGGTGCGCTCGCCGCTCTTCGTGGGCTTTGTCTCGACAGAAAGGATCTCTCCCAGAACGACCATGGGTCCCTCTTCGTCCGGAAGATAGGACGAGAGCTTCTGGGAAGCGTCCTTGAAGGGACGACCATAAAGCACGTCCGGATCATCTGTCTTATAGGCGCGAACGGGCCGTCCGGACGCGTCGTTTTTAAGCGTTCGCGTGACCTTTCCGCCCTGCTTTCTGCTACGGCGGGCGTCTTTCAGGCCCAAAGAGGCCTGAGAAGAGGTGTTTTCGGGGCTGGAGGACATAGCCGGGGAAGAGGAAGACAGTTCTGTTGAAACGCTTTGAGGGGCATCCTGAGGGCTCTGGGGGGCGTCTTCCCATGGCGCGGAGAACACAGCTTCCGGAGACGGATCGCGGTTTTCAGAGAAAAGCGCATCGCTCGCAGAAACGTCCTCCTCCTTCGGAACCTCGGGCTCAGGCAAATCGCTTTCCGTCTCTTCACGTGCTGCTTTTTCCGTAAACTCCATCACCGGAGAGACCTGGATGCCGAAACGCTGGAGAAAACGCTTCTCGATATAGCCGGCCCAGTCTTTGGCGTAGTTTTTGGCAAAACCGTTACCCGAAAACTGAATGCCAAGACGGCCGTCCGGCCGGACTTCCCAATGGGATCGTCTTAAAATGGAACTGAAGGCGGGGTATTCCCTGGTGAGATCCATAACGGCGCTGTCCCGATACAGCGAGACAATGTCAGAGAGCGAATAGTCAGAGAGTTCATAACTCTCGCGGATCCTGAGCCCGGTGTCTCCGCCGTTGAAAAACTGTTCATTCAGCGCTTTTTCAAGCGAAAGAATCACAGGCTTGTCCACAAGTCTGTGAAATACCAGAAAGGCATTTACGGTTCGACGGTCTTCCGAATAGGCGAGACGCTCCACCTCGGTCGTCTGAAGAAGGTCCATGGTGACCAGCTTCGCCGCAGGGAGTCCCGGGAAGACCTCCAGGAGATTCTTACGCATTTTCCTCAAACAGCGCGTCGATGAAATCCTTTGCGCTGAACTTTTCCAGATCGTCGATGCCTTCGCCGACACCGATGAATTTGACCGGGATGCCCAGTTCGTTTTCCACGGAGATGGCCATGCCGCCCTTGGCGGTGCCGTCCATCTTGGTCAGGATGATGCCGGTCAGATCCGAGGTGCGGACAAATTCCTTGGCCTGCTGCACGGCGTTCTGACCGGTCGTGGCATCCAGTACCAGAAGATTTTCACGGAGGAAGCCCTGGCCTTCGCGTTCGATGACGCGGTTCATCTTGGCGAGCTCTTCCATAAGATTCCGCTTGTTGTGAAGCCTGCCGGCCGTATCGCAGATCAGCATGTCGGCGCCTCTTGCGCGCGCGGCAGTCAGCGCGTTGAAGAGCACGGAAGACGGATCCCGTCCGGCTTCGGAGGAAACCATGGGAACGCCCGCGCGTTCGCACCAGATGGCCAGCTGGTCGCTTGCGGCGGCGCGGAATGTATCACAGGCCGCGACCAGCACGCTTCTGCCCTGACGACGGTATTTGTATGCCAGTTTGCCGATCGACGTGGTTTTTCCGACGCCGTTCACGCCGGTCACGAACAGAATGGAGGGCACTTTTTCAAAGTCGTAGGCACCGTCCGGAATCGTCATCTGTTCTTTCAGAAGGTCCAGAATGATGCTACGGCAGTCCCTCGGATGGATGAGGTGCTTTGCGTCCACCTCAGCTCTCAGGTCCTCGATCAGCTTCTCTGTCGTCTGCACGCCGACGTCGCCCATGATCAGCGTTTCTTCGAGCTCTTCATAAAAGTCTTCGTCGATGGAGGAAACGCCCATAAAGAGGCTTTCCATTCCGAAGACAACGTTCAGCCGGGTCTTCTTCAGCCCGTTTTTCAGTTTTTGGAAAAAAGAAAGTTTCTCTGCCATGATCACTCTAAGTCTTTCTCGATCAGATTCACGGAGACCAGGGCGGAAATGCCCTTCTCCTGCATCGTGATGCCGTATAATGTGTCGGCCGCGTTCATCGTGCCTCTTCTGTGGGTGATGACGACGTATTGCGTGCGGTCTGTAAGCTGCTTCAGATAATTGGCGAAACGGACGACGTTTGTTTCATCCAGCGCGGCTTCGATCTCGTCCAGCAGACAGAAGGGCGAGGGTTTCAGCCGCTGGATCGCGAACAAAAGCGCGATCGCCGTCAGCGCATTCTCGCCGCCGGACAGCTGCATCATGTTCTGAAGGCGCTTTCCCGGGGGCTGAGAAGTGATGAGGATGTCTGAAGAGATCGGATCGGAAGGATCCTGCAGTTCCAGAGAGCCGGTGCCGCCGCCGAAAAGTTCTTTGAATACGACGTCGAACTCCTTCTGGATCAGAACAAAGTTCTCCGAGAACTGTTTCTTCATGCCACGGTCCAGATCCTCGACGATCTTGACCAGATCGGCTTCCGCCTTCTGCAGATCTTCATACTGGCCTTTCAGGAATTCGAAGCGCTCTCCGACTTCCTTGTACTCTTCGATCGCATTCACATTGACGATTCCGAGGTCCTTGATGGCGTTTTTCAGTTCCGCGCAGTGCCGGCGTATCCTTGCCGGCGATTCGTCAGGCGCCTGTTCGGCCCGGAAGGCAGCGGCTTCAGTTGGCGTAAGTGCATATTCGTTCCAGAGGTAATCGGTCAGGGCGGATAGACGCTCTTCGGTCTTTTCGGCCTGTGCGCCGAGACGGACGATCTCTTTCTCGATGTCCCGGAGCATTTCCGCATTTTCGCTTTGCTTCTCATAAGCGGAACGTTGTTTTGCCGAAAGCTTTTCTTTCTCGTTCAGGAGTCCGTCCAGCGCATTTTGAAGCGCACTGTCAGAAGGCGCCTGGCCTAGGGACTGTTCTTTCAGCGATGCGAGATTTTCCCGAAGCGTGCGAATCGTTTCATCGGAAAGTGCCGCCTGCGAATTCAGCGCGGCTTTCTCGTCCTGGATCCGCACGGCTTCCGCTTCCAGGTCCCGGATGGATTGTTCGGCAAAATCTTTCTTCTCCCGGAGAGAAGCAAGACGGATCCTGGTCTCCTCACGGGCTTCGACAAATGCCTGAAGCTCCTGGGAAGATTTCTCCAGAAGGGATTTGAGATCGGATTGTGAGCCTTCCTTGGCCGCGTTGGTTTCTTCCAGATTCCGAAGCGCAGTCTCGATGGCTTCCTTTCGGATCGCGGCATCATCCGCTTCCCGGACCGTTTCCTCCATGCGGATCCGAAGACTGTCGCCCTCGACACGCAAGCGTGTTTCCTGACGTTTTGCCGCATCCGACTTCGCCGCCAGAGAAGACTTCTCCAGTTCGAGGTCATGCAGCTCTTCGGAAAATGCATCGGCTTCCACGGAGAACGATTCCCTTAGCTGTCTGGTCTGCTGCAGTTCACGCTCTGCTTTCTCAATCTCCTTCCGGTAGAGCGCAGCCTGTTTTTCCGAAGCCCTGAGATCCTCGTTTCTGCCAAGCACGCCTTCTTTTTCCCGGAAAGCGCCGCCGGAAATGGATCCGCCGACATTCAGGAATTCTCCTTCAAGTGTCACGATCCGGACGGAATGGCGATGCTTCCTTGCGATGGCGAGCGCGTGATCGACCGTATCCACAGCCAGGAAACGGCCTAACAGGTAACGGATGGCTTCCTGATACATATCATCCGCCTCAACGAGGGTATCCGCGGTTCCGATGACGCCGGGTTCCGAGAAGACCGATCGGTCGGTGATGCCTTCCGAGGCCCGGATCGCGTCTAGCGGAAGGAAGGTCGCACGGCCGGCACGCTCTTCCTTTAGGATCCCGATCAGGGTCTTGGCTTCGTCTTCTGTCTTGACAATTACGTTCTGATAGTTTCCGCCCAGGGCGGTCTCTATGAGCGTACGATATTTCTTCTCCACGCGGATCACGTCAGAGACGGTCCCGAGGATACCCTTTCTGGTTTTTTTGAGGTTCATCACGGTCTTGACAGCCCGGTTGAAGCCCTCATACTGTTCGACGATCACACGGAGGGACTGAATGCGTCCTTCCAGGATCTGCGCGTTGCGTTGAAGATCCAGAAGCTTCTCGCGCGTCTTGTGATAGGCGTCGTTCCATTCGGAATACTGCTTTTCCGCCTCGTCACGCTCCTGCTTTTTTGCTGCGCAGGCGGATTCGTTTTCCGCGATGGAAGCGGAAAGCTCCTCTTGCTCTTTCCAGTTCTCTTCGACACGGGTTTTGAGCGCCGCCTGTTCGTCTTCGATCGCCTTTTTCCGGTTATCAGCCTGGGAAATCGTCTCCTGAAGCCGGCTCAGTTCGGCATTGGTGTCGGCCTTCTGCTCCAAAAGCTCCACGACTTCCAGGTGCGCGTCGTCCGTCTGTTTCTGGTAGAGACTAACCTCTTCCGATTTTCTCCGGACGTCTTTCTCTTCTGCCGAAAGCTTTTCCTCCAGCTCTTTCATGAGACCGGAGGTCTCCTGAAGAACGGCGAGGCTGTTCTCTTTCTTCTGACCGCCTGCGCCGATACTTTCTTCAATCTCGCGGATCCGGTCCAGATAATGTGTTCTCGCGCTTTCTTCCGAGCGGATCTTCTCTTCCGTCAGGCTGATCTCACGTTCGATGCCGCTTCTCAGCGCTTCGGCTTCGCGGATCTCGGAACGGATGGTTTCAGCCTTCCCGTCGAGGATGCGGACGCCTTCATCTGCCTCATCATAGGCTTTCTTCAGCGCTTCTTCTTCAGCCTTCTGTTCCTTGAGGTGCTCATTTGCAATCTGAAGATTCGCCTGAATCTTTTGTTTGGAATCCTGAAGCGCCTTCTCATCCAGAAGGAAGGCATTGACGTCATAAATTTTCAGCTGTTCTCTGAGTTTCAGATACTCTTTGGCGGTTTCGCTCGCTTTCTTCAGCGGGCCGACACGTCTTTCCAGTTCAGAGAGCACATCCGAGATCCTGAGCATGTTGGAACGCTCATTTTCCAGTTTCTTCAGGGATACGGTCTTCCGCTTCTTGAACTTGACGATGCCGGTGGCTTCATCGAACAGCTCTCTCCGTTCTTCGGTCTTGCCGGACAGGATGCGGTTCACCTGTCCCTGCCCGATCATAGAATAGCCTTCCTTGCCGATACCGGTATCATAGAACAGTTCGTTGATGTCGCGCAGACGCACCTGCTTGCCGTTCAGACGGTATTCGCTTTCGCCGGAACGATACACTTTTCTGGTGACTTTGATCTCGTCATAATCCAGGTCCACGTAACGGTCTTCGTTGGAAAGCGTCACCGACACTTCGGCGTAGCTCTGCGGCTTTCTCAGCATGGTGCCTGCGAAAATGACGTCCTGCATGCTCTGGCTTCTGAGCTCGCGGGAGCTCTGCTCACCGAAGACCCAGCGGACCGCGTCGGCAATATTGGACTTGCCGGAACCGTTCGGACCGACAATGCAGGTAATGCCGCGATGGAACAAGAGTTCCATGCGGTTTGCAAAGGATTTGAATCCGTTTACTTCGATCTCTTTTAAGTACATGTCTTATTTTTGTCTTTCTTTTTCAGCCGCATGCATGAGCCTGAGCCAGGCCTCACGTGCCGCCAGTGTCTGGGCTTCTTTTTTGGACTTGCCGGAACCGTGCCCGAGGATCTCTCCGTTCACAAGCACCTGATAGACAAAGGTCTTCGCGTTGTCGGGGCCTGCTTCCGAAATGAACTCGTAATTCAGTTCGCCCGCCCGGGCCTGGACGTATTCCTGCAGGATCGTTTTAAAGTCTTCGATATAGTCGTCCTCGGAAAGCGGCGTCAGCACCTGCGTTTCGATGAGCCTGTTGGAAGCCCGGGATCCGCCGTCCAGATACAGCGCGCAGAGAACGGCCTCAAAGGCATCCGAGAGGATGTTGTCGCTGTCTCTTCCGCCCTCCAGTTCGGTTCCCCGGCCCAGTAAGAGATAGTCGCCGAGATGGATGCGGCGCGCCGCGCGTGCAAGAGGCTTTTCGGAAACGATGGAAGCCCGCATTTTTGACAAAGCGCCCTCCATCAGTTCCGGATAGGTGGCATACAGGTACTTACTTGTCGCCATCTCCAGAATCGCATCTCCGAAAAACTCCATCCGCTCGTTCGAGTCTGTCTTGGAAAGACCGTGCTCGTTGCAGTAGGAGGTGTGGGTCAGCGCCTGTTTCAGGAGTTTGAGATCACGAAAACGATAGCCGATCTCTTTCCGGAATTCCGTCAGATCACGTGAAGGCATCTTGGATCCTTTCTTTCAGCCCGCTGTTGTAGAACTTTTCACACTCAAGAAGCGCATTGCGCATCTGTACTTCGGTGGAGTTGCCGTGAGCTTTGATCACCAGGCCGCGAAGCCCCAGAAGCGGCGCGCCGCCGTCCTCTTTGGAACTGAAGGTGCTTACAAGGCCCTTAAGCGACGGCTTGATGAGAAGGCCGCCGATCTTGCCGCGAAGGCTCTGCATCAGTGAACTCTTCACCTGCGAAAGCAAAGTCCTGGCCACACCCTCGTACATTTTGAGAATGACGTTTCCCGTGAATGCTTCACAGACGAGTACGTCTGCCGTGCCCTGCGGGATGTCTCTGGCTTCGGCGTTTCCGATGAAACGGATCTTGTCACAGTCTTTGAGGAGCGGATAAGCGGCACGGGTCAGCTCGTTGCCTTTCTCCTCTTCCGTACCGATGTTGACGAGCCCGACAGTCGGATTCTCGATGCCCATGAGATGTCTGGCATAGAGAGATCCCATGATGGCAAACTGGACAAGCATTTCGGGACGGGCGTCCACATTGGCGCCGCAATCGACCAGAAGAGACTTTCCCTTCGTGGTCGGAAGCTGCACGGCCAGAGGCGCACGCTTGATGCCCGGAAGCCGGCCGGCGATCGTCTGACCGCCTACCAGTAGCGCACCGGTGCTGCCGGCGCTGACAAATGCGTCAGACTCCCCGTCATGGAGCATTTTGAGACCGATCACCATGGATGAATTCTTTTTCTTCTGGATGGCGGTGACAGGATGCTCTCCGGTTTCAATGACCTCGGGGGCGTCGATGACCTGAAGACGCTTGTCATCATAAGTCTTGTCACGAAGCCAGGCATCGATCACATTTTTCTGACCGACTAGCTGTACGAAAATGTCCTCTGAGCGGCTTAATGCGTCCAGCGCGCCGCCCAGGTTTGCGTCGGGCGCATTGTCGCCGCCCATGACATCTAATGCGATACGGATCATTTAATCCTCCTTATTGACTGCGGAAAGCGCGACACGAAGAAGATAATCGATCTCGTCTTCGGGCAGATCCATGGCTCTGGCCAACTCTTCTTTTGTGGCTTCCCGCCCTGTCTTTTCGGCAATCTTGGTGGTCAGAAAGTCCAGCATGTTGAGTTTGGATGCCAGTTCTTTTGCCGTATCCAGATTCTGCCGCTCTTCTTCTATAAATGCCTCAACGGCGGTACGTACCGCCTGATCGAGGTTAGCGGCCGAAGCTTCGGTCCAGTCCGATTCGTTCCGGAAAAATTCCAGGATCGCGAGGCTGCCTTCCTGAATGAGATCCATGAAATCGACCGGTTCGGATTCAAATTCAGAGGCGATGGCAAACGCACGATGGAGATTGCCTTCCAGAAAGCGGTTCAGGGCTTCGCTGTCGTTCTTTTCTCTTTTGAAGAGCGCCGTCATTTCTTCATCGGTACAGGCTTCGAAGGCCTTCAGCTCTTCTTCGAACATTTTACGGGCTTTGTTCACGGTCTTTGCTCCTTCCTCACACGAGGGACTTTCACACGTTTCTTCTTTAAAGGTGCCTCCGTATCATAGCCTTCCTCTTTTAACTGCCTGAAATACGGATTCTCCTCTTCCATCTCCAGATTGGCTTCCATATAAAGCGAATTCTCTTCGTTCTGCCGTGAGATCCCGAGCACCACGCCCAGTTCGATCAGGGTGAAAAATGCAGCCGATCCGCCTGCCGAGATGAAAGGCAGGGTCACGCCCATGGTGGGGAGGATCCCCAGCGTCACGGCATAGTTCAGAAGGATCTGAACGGTCAGATGGTAAAAGACACCCAAAACGACATATCGGGAGAAACGGTCTTTGGTGTTCAGATAGATCCGGAAGATCTTGTACATGAGGTACAGGAAGAGGTAGGTCAGGATCAGGACGCCCAGGATGCCCATTTCCTCGAAAATGATGGCCAGAATGTAGTCGTTGTGCGGCTCCGGCAGTTTGAATTTGATCAGACTCTGTCCAAGTCCGCGGCCGAAGAAACCCCCGGATGCGATGGCATACAGCGCCTGTGTGGACTGATAGGCCTCATCGACGATGAAGCGTTCATCCGTCGGATGGATCCAGGCGCGGATCCGGGTGATGCGGAAGTTCTCTTCGTCGCTGAACGGGATGAAGCGGTCCACGATAATGACTGCCAGTACGATCACAACAAATACCCCTGCAGCAAAGAGAATGAAGCCCTTCGGCTTGGGATGGATCGTTGTGACCAACAGATAGACCATGGCGAACACGATGAGCGCCGTGCTCATGTTGGACGACAGGAACAAAAGAAGTACCGCAAACACACCCGAAATGCCAAAGGTCCAGACCAGGGTCTTTTTATCGGTGACTTTGTTATATACCAAGAGACCTGCAATGCCGATGATCACGCCCAGTTTTACGGGTTCGGCAATCTGAAGCAGAAAAGAACCCAGCTTGATCCATCGATAGGCACCGTGAGACGCGTGCGCAAAGGGCGGGATACGGACCAGAATGATGAAGACAAAGGAAACGATGAGCGCCCACTTCCAGAGTCTCTGCCAGTATTTCGGACGGACGTAGGAAATCAGAATAAAGGCGGCAAAGCCCAGAAGCACCCAGCGGAGCTGGTTCTGAAAGAAATAGTCCGGCGCGTAATGATAGGCGCTTTCGGCATAGTAATAGCTCGCGCTGTAAATCATGATCAGTCCGTAGACATTGATGAATACGATCGCGAGAATAAAATTGATATCGAATGGCGTGTGCAGGAAGAACCTGTCACGTAGCGGCTTTTGCAAGAGTTCTCCTTTGCATAGAAAAAGCAGGCCGATCATTACGGCCTGCTCTTTCCTTCTCATGCAGATGGCGGGACTTGAACCCGCACCCACGTTCGTGGATATGAACCTGAATCATACGCGTATGCCAATTCCGCCACATCTGCAGTCGGCGGGAATCTGAAAGCAGTGTCTTTCAGATTCCCTGCACAATGCGGAAGATGGGACTTGAACCCACACGACCTACGGTCACAAGATCCTTAGTCTTGCTCGTCTGCCAATTCCGACACTTCCGCGAATTGCGCCAACGCCTGCGATATTATCATAGCGTATCCCGTTTGTCAAGAAAAAAGATTTGCTAAAGGATACGATTCAAGCAAGGTCCCGAAGGCCCGGCCGAAGCACTTCAAAACCTGTTCTTATTATATGTTTTCAGGACAAGAGTGTCAAGGAAAACGAGGGCCCGGCGAGCCTCTCGGGAAGCCTAAACCGCGCTCCCCTTCCGCTTTTTCCTGTTTTCAAAAATGAGGTAGCCAAGCCGTACGGCGCCGTCTGTTATGAGTGCGATGCCGATGAAGAGCGCTGCGGCTCTGAACAGATCCTGGGACGAGATCAGAAACAATCCGCTCATGCCAAGAAGAACAATGAATTCGATCAGGGAAAGAACTTTTAAAAAGCCCTTGAGCCGCGTAAACCGAAGGATTGCCTGATAGGCGAGAACCAGTCCGCCCAGTCCGATGAGCAGACTTCCGAAGAGGAAAAGCGCGTGTTCTTTTAAGATCAGTATCGCACTGATCGCGATCAGTCCGAGGCTGAAATAGACCGAATAACGCGTCTTTGCAAAATCCCAGTGATTCTCCTTAAGACGGCGGATGGTCATCACGATCTGGAAGATCACAAGCGCCGTAAAAATAAGAATGACAGGTACCTTGAGAAGCGTGTCCCTCAAAAGGACCAGAAGAATACCGCCCAAAACGAGCAGGATCGCGTGAAGCAGCATGCTGTCGCGGACCCATTTGAGGAAACCGCTTTCCTTGAGCGCGTCCGCTTCATTTCCGAGGAGCGACTTAAGAGGGGCGCTCAGGAGTGTGTCGCGGGCTTCTTCACTGAGTCCGAACATTCGGAAGAGTACGGCTTCAAAGCCGGTCCCGCCCTTCCCGGCGATGTCGCTCAATGTGACAGCGCCGTCTGCGGAGAGCGCTTTGAAAAGGTCGTCGACCAGCGGCTTACGGGACTCCAGATCTGTGTTCTCAATAAAACGGTCTACCGTGTTGTTGATGAGGTCGCTTGCCGGATCTGTCTTAGGAAGCACATAAGGCTTTCCGTGGTCGATCTGCCAGGAAGCCAGCATGTGCTGCATGATACCTTCCTGATCTGATCCGACAATCTTACGGTCCATAACCGGCAGTTCGAAGATCCGCCCGATTACGGAGAATTCCGGCACGATCAGCGTGCATCTTGGCAAGAGATCCTGATACATCTCGGCAGGAAAAACTTCCGGACAGAATCCGGGAGAATCGAGAAGATAAATGTGATCGACACGCTGCCGGAGTTCCGGGCTGAGTGACGCAGCGGCATACAACGCCAGATTTCCGCCTTTACTGTGACCGGAGATGATGAACCTTTTGTCATACTCTTCCATCACATGCTTCGCAAAAGCGGCGGCGCGCCTCTGGGAATCCGTCTCCGTGAAACTGATCATGAAATCTTCCTGCCAGCCCGCAATCGTTTCATCCGTGCCCCGGTAGGCAAGAAACATGGTGTCTTCATGGATCTGAAAGACCATGGCTGAAAACTGTACCGGCACAGATGGATCCAGCACGTCTGCATATTCGATCAAAGGAAGCGATCCGAAACGCCTGGACTGAATGACCTCGGCCATAAGCTCGGAGACTTCCGGGCTTTCGCCGGTCATCTGGGCCTGGATCAGACCCTCTTCAAATGCTTTTTTCAGATCAGAGAGACAATAGTTCTGGCCGCTCTGAAAGGAGCAGTGTTTGAGATCAAAATAAGAGACGCTTGTCAGAACAAGCGTATCGGCCTCGGAGAAAGGAAGCTCTTCAAATGTATAGTCTCCCATCCATTTGACATAATCCAGGAGTTTGTCCACAAGCACCTCCCGATGAGTAAAATGTAACAAAAAATGCGGATAACAGGACTCGAACCTGCACGGTCTCCCACTGGAACCTAAATCCAGCGCGTCTGCCAATTCCGCCATATCCGCAAAAAAAGATGAAAGCTTTCACTTTCATCCCTAAAATAACATAAATCGAAGCGGATATCAACGAGGAAGCAATCAACGGTCCTCGGATTCGAGCGCTTCCGTGACAGCGGCGCGGATGTCTTCGTAGGAGAATCCGCGGCTTCCGAAGTAGCGGAAAGCGAGTTCATAGATTTTGGGATCGGTGAGATCCTTCGCTGCATACTTCTTCATAAAAAGATGCCTGATCACGCTTCTGTCATCGAGATCAGCCGAAGAGACAGCCCGTTCGATCAGATCTTCCGAAACGCCGCGCTTCTTAAGTTCCATCCGGATCTCATAGATGCTCTTCTCGCTTCTCTTTGAACGGATAAATATTTCGGCATAGCGTCCGTCATCAATGTAGTGATAAGAACGGACATATTCCACGGCTGCGTCAATGGCTTCGGGAGG
>DBVJ01000123.1:13335-13707 GCA_002308115.1 Lachnospiraceae bacterium UBA1267 | reverse complement strand
GCCAAGATATCGCTGTGATCAGTCAATGATCTCCACGTCTCCTTCTGACGAAGCCTTCTTTGCGGCTTTCTTCGGCGCCTTCTCTGCTTCTTCGGGTTCATCGGCCTTCTCGGGAGCGCCGTTCGTGTATCCGAAATGCGCGCGGACCTTCGCCTCGACCTCGCTGAGAACCGCCGGATTCTGCTCCAGCCAAAGCTTTGCGTTGTCGCGGCCCTGTCCGATCTTCTNNGTTATAGGAGAACCAGGCGCCGCTCTGCAGAATGATGCCGGCGTTAAGCGCCAGATTCAGCACGTCACCGGTGCGGCTGATGCCCTTGCCGAACATGATGTCAAACTCACAATCCTTGAAAGGCGGGGCAACTTTGTTCTTGA
>DBVJ01000123.1:0-13218 GCA_002308115.1 Lachnospiraceae bacterium UBA1267 | reverse complement strand
CCGAACATGACGCCGACCTTCTCGCGGAGCTGGTTGATGAAGACCACGATGCAGCGTGACTGGCTGATGACGCTCGTCAGCTTGCGGCAGGCCTGGGACATAAGACGTGCCTGAAGACCGACATGCGAATCACCCATATCACCGTCGATCTCTTGCTGGGGAACGAGGGCGGCGACAGAGTCCACGATGATGATATCCACAGCGCCGGAACGGACCATCGTCTCGCAGATGTTCAGCGCCTGTTCGCCGGAATCCGGCTGGGAGATATAGAGATTGTCAATGTCCACGCCGATGTTCTTCGCATAGACCGGATCCAGCGCGTGTTCCGCGTCGATGTAACCCGCGATGCCGCCGGCTTTCTGCGCTTCCGCGACCATGTGGAGCGCCAGTGTGGTCTTGCCGGAGGATTCCGGTCCGTAGACTTCGATGATCCTGCCGCGCGGGATGCCGCCGATGCCGAGCGCAAGGTCCAGGCTCATGCAGCCTGTCGGAATGTATTCGACCTTCATCTTCTGCTCGTCGCCGAGCTTCATGATGGAGCCCTTGCCGTTCTCCTTCTCGATCTGACTGATCGCGGCCTGAAGTGCTTTTAACTTTTCGCTTTTCTCCATGAGATCCTCCGAATAGAACATATGTTCGTTTTCTGCATTTTACAACGGTCTCCGTGAAATGTCAACCGTCTGCCGGAGATTATAAATAAAAAATCATGCGAAATCATCCGCGGGAAAGCCTTTTCGGCATCGGTACTGAAAAAGTTCAGACTTTTCCGGTACGCTTTGCGCTGCTTTTCCCGGGAAATCGGGCAGAATGTGCTGCTTTTAAGCCTTCTCTTCTCCGGTCGCTTTTTCTGCCTCCCCGCGGAGGATCTCTTCCGCTTTCTCATCGACTTTCTTGTCGGTCTTCATGAAAGCGCCTTTGACACGGTCGATGACCTCAGGAATGGCATCAATGACCTTCATCACGGTTTCTTCATTCGTGATGCGGATGAGTTTGACCTTGCCGTCCTGAAGAAGCAGCATGCTGGAGGGCTTGATCGTCGCACCAAGGCCGCCTGCGGATCCTGCGCTCTTGCCGCCGTAGCTGCCTGCGCCGACGCCGATCTGGATGTCCATTAACGGAATGAGCGTGGCTTCGCCCATACGGATGGGCTCACCCACGACCGATCTGGTGCTCACAAAGCCGTCCAGACCGCTCAGGAGTTCGCGTACCGAGGCCTGAAAATTGTTACGTTCTGACTGTCCCATTTTTCTTCTCCTTCTTGTTTGCATGTAAAACGGTTTTGACTGTATAAAGAACGTTCTTTCCGAACACGATCTTTAAAATGTGCCAGAGGACCACACAGATGAAAATGCGCCGGTCGAGGCTCAGCTCTCCTTCAAAGCGGGATTCATAGAAATCCGGCGTGACTTCAAAATGCGGGTGGACCGGAAGCACCATGGAGAGCACTGCCAGAGACATGCCGGTCCTGTCCGGAGATCCGAGACCGTATTCCAGGGAACCCGTGAGCTTTTTCGGAAGAATGTAGCGGATGATCCGGAGGATCTCAAGGAAGAACAACCGTATCGCGGCGGCGACGCGGTCATCGTCTTCCGAAAGCTGCCAGGTCCGAAGGACAAAGCGGCCGATGATCTTCCAGATCTTTTTCAGCAAGGCAAGAATGCCTTCACCTTTTGGAATGTCATAGAACCAGAACACCCTGAGACGCTGGATCTCTTCGCCGCCCTTCTTCAAGTAGCGGACATTCAGAAAACGGAGGAACCAGCGGGCCTTGACGTCATAGGCGAGGTCCTCCTTTTTCCGGAGCCACAGCTGGTAGCGGACCGGCGAAAAGAGTACGATGAGGATCACAAGAAAGATGAGCCCCAGTATGCCAAGGAGCACGAAACCAAGGATCTTCAGGATGACAAGAAGGACCTCAGGCATCGCTTTCCTCCAGAAAACGCATGAGATACGGTCCGGGTTCGGGAGAACCGGTCTCTTTGAGCGAAAGAGAGATGATTTCGCCTACGAGTTCTTCTGCTTCTTTTCGCGTGGAAGCCAGACCGATGACGGTTTCATCGCTTTTCCGGAACCATTTTTCGGTATAGACGGCATGGTCGTAGATATACAGAAAACGCCCGTCCGAAGACAGGCTTAAAAAGCATGCTGCAACATGTGGAATATGCCCCGCTTTGAGGAGCATCCTGGAGGTGTTGCCCAGACCGGACAGCGACTGGGATAGAAACAGACGCCGTGAGAGTTTCATGGGATCACCTTACGTCTTTCAGGACAGACGCGTTTTTGACCAGGTATTCGATCAGCGACCAGATCGTGAGGATCAGAGAGCAAAGGATCAGCACCCACTCCAGAATGAGGAAGGGTTTGAAGTTGAAATGCAGGATCATGGCGATGGTCATGATCATCTGGAAGGTCGTCTTTACCTTTGCGGTCTTGGATGCTGCGAGCACAAGGCCCTGGCCTGCGGCGACGAGCCGGAATCCGCTGATGATGAATTCCCGCGCAACGATGAGCAGCACGACGACTGTGAAAATGATATTCTCCGCATTCGCGTTGAAGAGATGCTGCTCTTCCGTGAAATTACGAAGAAAGACCAGCGTGATCAACGCGGAAACGACCAGAAGCTTGTCAGCCAGAGGATCCATGAACTTGCCGAAGTCGGTGATCATGTTGTATTTGCGGGCGATCTTGCCGTCCAGAAGATCCGTGAGACAGGCCAAAATGAAGACGCCTGCTGCGGCATAGCGCGTCCACTCATATACCGGCGCAAGCATCAAAAGAACGATGAAGACCGGGATCATAAAAACCCGGAGCATTGTCAGACGGTTCGGCCAGTTCATGATATCAACTCTCCTAAAAGATCGTAATCTTCCGCATGTGTGACCCGGACACGGACGATGTCGCCCGACAGAAGCTCCCGGTCACTGTGAATGAAAATGTATCCGTCCACATCCGGGGCATCGCCTTCGGTGCGGGCGGCGTAAGTCTCTTCCTCTCCTGTCAGACGGCCTTCCACCATGGCGGAAAGCTCCTTTCCGACTTTTTCTTCGGAAAGAGAACGGGAAATGCGTTTCTGAAGCCGCATGAGCTTCTTTACGCGGGATCGTTTCAGCTCTTCCGGTACCTGATCCGGCATCAGCGCGGCTTCCGTGCCTTCTTCCCTGGAATAGGCAAAGGCGCCGAGACGGTCAAAACGGATTTCCTTCACAAAATCGAGAAGCGCGTTGAAATCTTCTTCTTGTTCACCGGGGAAACCGACCAGCATCGTGGTCCGGAGCGTCATGCCGGGGATTTGTTCGCGGATCTTCCGGATCCTTTCCGTAATCTCGGCTCTC
This sequence comes from Lachnospiraceae bacterium UBA1267, assembly GCA_002308115.1. Taxonomy (GTDB): domain Bacteria; phylum Bacillota; class Clostridia; order Lachnospirales; family Lachnospiraceae; genus UBA1267. Next base: position 9,886 of record DBVJ01000123.1, on the reverse strand, counting down.
GTGGTCCTGCGGCCCATCATTTTGAGGATCCGGTCTGAAGCATGCTGGATCGGCATGTCGATGTACGGGACGACTTTCGGAAGCGTACGGATGGCTTCGATCAGTTCATCCGTGATCTCTTCCGGATAGCAATACAGAAGACGGATCCAGTCGATGCCGTTCAGGTCTGAAAGCCTTTCGAGAAGTTCCGGAAGCGCTTTTCTGTCATAAAGGTCTATGCCGTAAAGTGTCGTTTCCTGTGCGACCAGGATCAGCTCCCGTACACCGTTCGCTGAAAGTTCCGAGGCTTCCTGAACAAGGTCTTCCATCGGTACCGAACGGTAGGGGCCGCGGACTTTGGGGATCACACAGTATGCGCATCGGCGGCTGCAGCCTTCAGCGATCTTCAGATAAGCGTAATGCCCGCCGGAACTCATGACGCGGCCGGTCGAACGGACCAGCCGGGCTTTGTCGGCAAACACTGCGGTCCTTTTCCCCAAAAGGGCGTTTTGAACCACTTCATGGATATGGTCCCAGGAAGAAATGCCCAGGATACCGTCCACCTCCGGGAGCTCATCGAGAAACTCGTCCTGATAGCGCTCCGAGAGACATCCGGCGACGACAAGCGCTTTTAAGCGGCCTTCGGTTTTCAGCTTTCCGAGACGGATGATCTCCTGGATGCTTTCCTCGGCGGCATCGCCGATGAAACAGCAGGAATTGACGACTGCAACGTCCGCCTCTCTCTCATCGTCCGTGAATTCATAGCCCCCGTCCAGAAGAAAGCGCATCATATGCTCTGAATCGGAGGTGTTCTTATCGCAGCCGAGAGAAAGGAAAAAGACTTTCATCAGTCTTCGTCCACCAGGTGAAGCTTGCCTTCTTTCAGTTCTTTGACCGCGATGGACAGATTCTTGTCCTTGGGGTCGAATTCGACCTGCGGCATGGAACCGTCATTGATCTGACGGGCACGCTTGGCGGCCGCCATCACGATGGTGTAACGGCTCTTCAATTCGGGAGATTCGCCGCGGGTGTTGTTGACGTCTTCTTTCAATTCATTAAAAGACGGATGGATCATGTTTCGTCCTCCTCTGTCAGGGTTTTCAGATCTTTTTCAAGTTTTACGGACAGTTCCCGAAGGTCTGCGCCGCTTCGCGCGCCTTCGGAGATCATCCGGTGCATTTCTTCAACGGACTCGTCCAGGTTCCCGTTCACGAGTATGTCGTCGTAATCCGGAATGACGGCAGCCTCCTCCACGGCTCTTCTGAGCCTTCCTCTGATCTGCTCGGAAGTTTCGGTCCCGCGGCCTGTGAGACGCGCTTTCAGGGTCTTTGCATCCGGAGGCACAACGAACAGGAGGAAGGTATCCGGGAAGCGTTCCTTGATCTGAAGCCCGCCCTGGACTTCGATCTCAAGGATGACGTTCTTCCCTTCGGCGCGCATCCGGTCCACCGGTTCTACCGGCGTACCGTAGAAATTACCGTTGTATTCGGCGTGTTCGTACAGTTTGCCCCGCCGGATCAGACCTTTGAAGGACCGCTTCGTGATGAAGTAGTACTCCCGTCCGTTCTCTTCTCCCGGCCTTGGCGATCTGGTCGTGGCCGAGATGCTGAGTGCATAAACGTCGGGATACTTCTCAAGAAGCTTCTTGACAAGTGTTCCCTTGCCAACGCCGGAGAAGCCCGAAATCACTGTTAAAACGCCGTTTTTGTCCATAATCGCGTCCATTCCTGCATTATATTTCCTGTCATTTGAAAAGTCAAGGAAGAGGGTTTAAAGCGCCATCCGCCATGACGGGGGCAGCTGGTTCTTCAAACGTCCGCCGGACTTCTTGACGAAGCCGAGCGGGAATCCAGAAACGGTCATGAGAGACCATCCGTCCGGCGCAAGATCGCCCGAAATCGACGGGGATTCCCCGCGAAGCACTCTTTTTACTTCTTCGGATCCCGGATCAAAGTCCAATACATTGCCGAAAGTCTCCCGGGACAATGTCATGGCCAGCGTCTGAGACGGTTCAAAACGGTTTTTCAGACAGTCTCCGAGATAGAGCCCGTTCCGTAGCACACGAAGTCCCTGGACCGAAAGCGCGTCACCGGGCTCCAGCATCAGACGCTCGTCTCGACGCGTAAAAACGCCCTTCCGGAAGCTTTTCCGTACATGAAGGAGAAAATCCCGTGCTTCATCCGGAAGCGCGGAAAAGCCCGGCATTTCCGCCAATATGAGGCGTTCTTCCGATGCTTCGGCATTGATCACGGGACCTTTTCTGATAAGCGCGGCAAAATGTCCCTCTCCTTTGGCCTTGTGCGGGAAGATCCGGACGAGATTCTGCCGGTCCTCGTCTGTAAGATTATCCTGTGCGGGACCATCGATGCCCTCGGAAAAACCCTCGTAACGCGGAACGGGAAGCACTTCAAGCGATGGGTCAAGCCCCTTCATGTACGATATGATTTCCTCATCTTCTTTCTGGGAAAACGTACAAGTGGAATACAGAATCATTCCCCCGGGTTTCAGCATCTCGAGGCAGCTTTTCGTGATGGCCCGCTGAAGGTCCGTAAAGAAAGCGTGACCGTGTTCCAACCAGCCTGAAACAGCCCGGGAGTCCTTACGGAACATTCCTTCTCCGGAGCAAGGCGCATCGATCAGGATCTTGTCAAATGTTTCCGGAAATCGCTCTGAAAGACGTACCGGGCTTTCCGACAGGATCAGCGCGTTCTCCGCCCCGAAAAGCTCCAGATTTCTGAGGAGCGCTCTGGAACGGCTGACGCTGATGTCGTTGGACACGAGGATCCGGGGATGCTTCGCGCTAAGCGCCGTGGATTTCCCGCCGGGCGCAGCACAGACATCCAGGACCAGATCTCCGGCTTCCACGGGGAGAAGCGATGCGGGCATCATGGCTGAAGGCTCCTGCAGGTAATAAAGCCCGGCTGCATAATAAGGGTGCTTTGACGCGCGGGCTTCGTCCCGGAGAATGAAACCGGAAGGACACCAGGAAACAGGTTCCAGCTCAAAGGGAGAAATCTTTAAAAAGTCTTCCGTCGTGATCCGGTCCGTATTGACTCTGAGCCCGGAAAGCGGCTTCTCTTCTTCAGCGGAAAGAAAGTCCGGAAAATCATTTCCGAGCAGGTCTTTCATTTCTGCGAGAAAAGTCTCAGGATAGTTTCTCATCGGATCACGCACACCTCGAAGTCAGTTTTTCATTTCCCGGAGGACCTGAAGGACAAAGCGGCAGAAACGGTCCGTGCTTTCCACGTCCAGACGTTCCTTTGGCGTATGAATGTCCATCATGTCCGGACCGATCGAAACGATATCCAGACCGGGCATCTTGGACAGCAGAATGCCGCATTCCAGACCCGCATGGATCGCTTCCGCCTTGGCGGTTCTGCCGGACTCGGGCGCGTAGTAACGGTTGTAGGTGTCCATCATAAGCGTGCGAAGCCTGGAATCTTTCACATAAGCCCAGCCGGGATAATTGCCGGAAACCGAGGTGACGGTTCCGGGAATGGCTTCGTAAAGCGCTTTCAGTTTTCCAAGGAGCGCATCCTTCTCCCCCGCATCCGAAGAACGGACGGATGAGCGGCAAAGCACTTTGTCCGGAAGCGTCTTCAGAATACCGAAATTGAGGGAAGTGCGGACCAGTTCAGGCATGTCCTCCATATAGGCCTGCGCGCCGTTCGGCAAGGTGCAGAACGCATTGAGAAGATTGAACTTGTCGTCCGCGGATACGGCATCCATGGTCTGTACACCCAGTGCTTCTGCCGAAAGATGCGGATGATCGTCGCAATCTTTGAAGGCTTCATCGAAAATCTCCTGGAACAAAAGAAAATCGATCTCCAGTTCGGTCATGATCACCGCGGATGACGCCATGGGGATCGCATTGTCCATCATGCCGCCGTCGATGGAGATCAGATCAAACGGAACGCCTTCGTTGTTCAGATATCCAAGCCACCTGGCCAGTACCAGGTTGGCATTCGGACGGTTTTTGTGAATGAACATGCCGGAATGACCGCCTTTTTCGGTCATGACGCTCAGTTTGTAGGCAGGCTTGGTCACTTTTTTCCGTGTGACAGGCACGTCCGCCTCAAAACGGGCGCCGCCGGCGCAGGCAACGACGAAAGAGTCTTCGATTTCATTATCCAGGTTGATCAGGTACTTTGCGTGAAGATCCGAACAATCCAGTCCGTCCGCACCGAACATGCCGGTCTCTTCATCGGTGGTGAACACGCATTCCAGCGCAGGGTGCGGAAGACTTTTGTCCTGAAGGATCATCAGCATCAGACAGACTGCCGCACCGTCATCGCCGCCAAGCGTCGTATTGTCCGCATGAAGATACTTTCCGTCCAGAGAGAGTCTGAGCGGGTCTTTTGTGAAATCATGTGTGCTTCCGGGACCTTTTTCGCAGACCATATCCATATGTCCCTGAAGCATGACCGTCGGCGCGTTCTCATAACCCGGGGAACAAGGCGCATGGACCACGACGTTGTTGTGCGCGTCGCGGCGGGCTTCATAGCCGAGACGGACGGCTTCATTGTATACATATTCAGAGATCGCGTCGGTATTTCCGGATCCGTGCGGGATCTTCGCGATGGCCTCAAAGTATTCGAAAAATGCTGCGGGTCTCAGTCCTTCGGTAACGCTCATGTAAACACTCTCCTCTTCATGCCTTTCATGCAGGCTTCGCTAAACAGATTCTCCCGCAGATCAAAACAAGGCTGCGGGAGAATCGGATATGAACAAAATGGATCCCGTGGGCTTATTCGTCCTCGAAGGTGGGTTCGAAGAAGGGTTCGGGTTCTTCTTTTTCAGGGTTGAAAGAATCGGCCGGCACGGGCGACTGGCCATTGAGCTCGCGGAGGTTGTTGGACACGATGGCCTGATGCTCCGAAAGCGACGAGATCAGCGCACGGTACTTCTCCTGCGCGTCGTCCACCGATCCGGAAATGATGGAAAGCACGTTCCGGAGCATTTCGTTCGTGTAGGAAAATGCGCCCGTGCGGATCGTCGTCGCGTCGTTGTTTGCCTGCTCGACGATCTGCTTGGCCTGTGCGTTCGCGTCATTCAGGATCTCCGTGGCCTTGTCGTAGGCCATTTTCGTGATGTTGTTCTCGCTGACGAGCTTGTCTGCATAATTCTGCGCGCGCTCTTCAATATCCTGCGCCTTCTGCTTTGCGTCCGAGATGATCTTGTCGCGGTTGTTCAGCATGCGCTGGTATTTTTTGACTTCCTCGGGCGTGTACTGCCTCAGTTCATCGAGATACTCCTCGATCTGCGGACGGTCGACTATGATCTTGGTGTTCGAAAACGCCGCCATCTTGCAGCCGTCGATATACTCTTCAATGTCTCCGATTACCTGTTCGATCCGATTGGCCATTTTTCTTTCCTCACTTTGCAAGTTTATCTAGAACTTTTTTCTGTACATAAGAAGGGACGAATCCCGAGATGTCACCGCCGAAACCGGCTGCTTCTTTGACGACAGAGCTGGACAGATAGGCATATTTCAGGTCTGTCGCAAGGAACACGGTATCGACTTCAGGCGCAAGCACTTTGTTGGTCTGTGAAAGCTGAAGCTCATAGTCGAAATCCGTGACGGCTCTGAGTCCGCGGACCATGCACACCGCATGCTCTTTCCGGGCATAATCCACAGTCAGTCCCGAGAAGGAATCCACCCGGACGTTTTCAATGTCTTTGGTGGTCTCGCGGAGCATCTCCACACGCTCTTCGACCGTGAACATCGACGTTTTCGAGGGATTGTTCAGAACTGCGACGATCAGCACGTCCGCGATCTTCGCGGCGCGGCGGATGATGTCCAGATGCCCGTTTGTGACCGGATCAAAGGATCCCGGATAGATGGCTGTGGTCATGTTTCCCTCATTCGGCCCGTTTAAGCCATACATGTTTGTTGGAGCCGTAATACTTCTCTTTGATGATGAGATAGCCCATTTCTTCTGAAGGGCTGAAATCCGTATCCCGGAGCGCTTCGGCGACGATCAGCGTATCGCTGTCAAGAAGCGGCGATCCCTTCAATGCTTCCAAAGTTCGAAGCTGAAGGCCTTCTCCGTAAGGCGGATCCATGAAAATGATCCCGAAGGACCGGTTCTCGCTCTCAAGCCTTCTGATCGCTCTTGTGACATCCTCTTCCAGGACACGAGCGCTTTCGGAAAGTTTCGTGAACCGAAGATTCTCACGGATCACGGAAACCGAATCTCGCGAGGCATCCACAAACACCGCTTCTTCTGCGCCTCTTGAAAGCGCTTCGATGCCGATTGCCCCGCTTCCTGCGAACAGGTCGAGAAAACGGCAGCTCGGCACATAAGGCGACAGCATATTGAAGAGTGTTTCTTTGACGCGGTCCGTCGTCGGACGGATCCTGTCATCCTTGACAGTCCGAAGAGGAAGACTTCGTCTGGTTCCCGCAATGACTCTCATCTTACAAATACTAACATAAATTCAAATGCGATACAAGAAAGCAAATGATTATTCTGCCTTTTCGGGGTTCTCCGCGTCCTTAAGCGCCTCTTCGCGCTTCACACGAAGATAACGGATGACAAAGCCCGAGATCAGAAGCGCGACGAGAACGCCGCCTGCCGTGCCGAACAGTCCGTAATCCGCCCGGATGAGCGCATAGATCATCAGTCCAAAGACCAGAACGATCAGGACCAGTAAAATGATTGCTGTCACACGGAGGACTTTTCGGGAATCTTTTTTCATTTGCCGCTATCCTTCTTCTTTCTTCCGCCGGTCTTCTTCACGGCGTTTTTCTCTTCCACCGGTTTCTCTTCAGCCTTCCTGGGCGCTTCATAGGAAATGTCCCTGGCCATGGCGCTCTGAAGCCGTTTCTTCTCTTCTTCCCGGTCCGCGATCAGCGCATCGTACAGCTTCTCGTATTCACGCGCAGAACGATTCCAGGAGAAATCTTCTTCCATGCCGCGGCGGAGGATCGCATGCCATTCTTTTTTATGCCGCCGGAAAGTCTGTTCCGCATAGCGGATGACGTTCAGCATGTCATGGGCATTGTAATTCGTAAAGGAGAAACCGTTGCCCGTGCCTTCGTACTCATTATACGGATGGACGGTATCCTTGAGTCCGCCGGTCTCTCGGACGATGGGCGCGGAACCGTAGCGCAGCGCCAGAAGCTGTGAAAGCCCGCAGGGCTCGAACATGGACGGCATGAGGAATGCGTCCGTACCGGCGTAGATCCTTCTGGAGAGTGCTTCGGAATAATAGATCTCTGCACGAACCTGGTCCGGATGCATGGCCTGCGCGCCGCGGAAGAAATACTCGTAGCGGGATTCGCCGGTGCCCAGGACGATGAACTGCACATGCATTTTCAGGATTTCTTCAAAAACGCAGGTGATGAGGTCGATGCCCTTCTGATCGGTGAGCCGCGAGACCAGACCGATCACGAAGGCGTTTTTGTCCTCGGGAAGCCCCAGTTCACGCTGAAGCGCAAGCTTGTTCTCTTCTTTGCCCTTCACGAGATTGGAGGGTTTGAAGTTGAACGGAATCGACGGATCCTTTTCGGGATCGTAGGTCTCATAGTCGATGCCGTTCAGGATGCCGTAGAGGCTGTTAGAACGCGCACGCATAAGCCCGTCCAGACCTTCTCCGTAGAAGCCGGTCTTGATCTCCTCTTTATAGCTCGGAGAAACGGTCGTAATGTAGTCCGAATAGACCAGGCCGCCCTTCAAGAGGCTTCCGTTCCGGTTCAACTCCAGCTTATCGGAGGAGAAATAATAAGACGAAAGGCCGGTGCGGTCCATGACCGTCGGCACGTCGTATTCGCCTTTGAAGCGCAGGTTGTGGATCGTCATCACGGTTTTGATGCCATGGTAGAACAGATCCCCCTGGAAATACGAGTTGAGATACACCGGCACCATACCCGCCTGCCAGTCATGGCAATGGAGAATGTCGGGCTTGAAGCCAAGCGTCCGGATCGTCGAAAGCACGGCATGGCAGAAGAAGCAGAATTTCTCCAGGTCATTCAGAATGGTGTCATAGGGCCAGCTTCCGGAGAAATAGTACTCTGAATCCAGGAAATAATACGTGACGCCGTTCATTTCCAGCTGGAAGACGCCGACATACTGGTCTTTGAAATGGAAACCGGTGGTGAAGGAATACAGGAACTTCATCTGGTTCCGGTATTTGTCCGGAATGCAGGTGTACTTCGGCATGATGACACGTACGTCATACCGTGTCTTGTCAAAATACTTCGGAAGCGCGCCGGCGACGTCCGCCAGGCCTCCCGTCTTGATGAAAGGCACGCATTCAGATGTGACAAACAGTACTTTTGTGGGCTCCATGGCACTCCTTTTTGTGTATTTTTTTTGCGTTTAAACGTGTGTGTCAGAGGGTTATTTGCCTTCAGTCGAGGCATTCTGCTCCGATTCTTCCAAGGCCTTTTTGGCTTCTTCCATCTTCTTCAGTTCCTCTTCTTCCAGAAGGCGGAAATTGACCTTGCCGACAAGCGTTTTGGGCATCTCGTCGCGGAACTCGATGTCGTAAGGCATCGCGTATTTGGCTATGTGGAGACGGCAGTACGAAAGGAGTTCCTGCCTTGTCTCGTCCGTAGGCTCCACACCTTTTTTCAGGGTGACGAAGGCTTTGACCTTCTGCATGCGGTAGGGATCCGGAACACCGATGACGCAGGACATCTGCACCTTTTCATGCGCGTCCAGGATGTTTTCGAGCTGAGCCGGATACACATTATAACCGGAAGAGATGATCATGCGCTTCGCGCGGCCGCGGAAGTACACGAAACCTTCCTCATCCATCATGCCGAGGTCGCCGGTATAGACCCAGGTCAGGCCGTCCGCATGCGTTCTTAAGGTATGAGCCGTTTCGTCCGGATGGTTCATGTATCCCTTCATGACGGTCGGACCGGCCAGAAGGATCTCGCCTTCTTCACCGTACGGAAGCTCGATATCGGTGTCCGGTTTGACAATCTTGATGTAGGTGTCAGGGAACGGCAGTCCGATGGAACCTTCCTTGAACTTGTTCGGAGGCGTCAGGCAGCAGGCGGTGACGGTTTCGGTTGTTCCATAGCCTTCACGTACCTGAATGACAGACTCGTGATCATACAGGAACTTGTCGAATTTCTTCTTAAGCTCGACAGAAAGCGAATCGCCGCCGGAGAAAACGCCCTTCAGGCAGGACAGATTGGCCTTGTCCATTTCTTTGATCCGGAGCAGCGCTTCGAAGAGTGTCGGGACGCCTGCGATGAAATTGCACTGATACTTCATGATCTGCTTCGCGTAAGATTTTGCCGTGAAGCGCGGGATCAGAATGCAGCGTCCGCCGGAATACAGCATCGAGTGAATGCAGACGCCCAGGCCGAAACCGTGGAACAAAGGCATTGCGGCCAGCATACGGTCGCCGGGCCGGAACATGGGGTTCGTCGCCACGATCTGTTCGGCGAGCGCGTTAAAGTTGCCGTTGCTTAAGAGAATGCCCTTTGTTTTGCCGGTGGTCCCGCCGGAATACAGAATGACTGCAATGTCATCCGCGCTCCGCTTCACACGGTAGTCATAGAAGCAGGCATTGGCAAGCGAGATGAACTGCTTCCAGTGGATGACAGGCGCATCCTTCGGGATACGCTCCTGCTTCAGGCCTTCCGTCAGCATATAGCCGTATTTGACCGGCTTTGAGAGCGCGTCTTTGATGCTTGCGATGACAATGTTGACGACTTTAGTGTTCTTACGGATCCGCTCGAATTTGCCGTAGAACTGGTCCAGTGTGATCGCCGTGACAGATTCGGACTCGTTCAGGTAAAACTCGATCTCTTTCTCTGCGGAAAGCGGGTGGATCATATTGGCGACGGCGCCGATCACATTGACTGCATAGAACAGGTAGATCGCCTGCGGGCAGTTGGGCATCGCGATGGTCACGCGGTCGTTCTCGCGGACGCCGATGGTCT
>DBVJ01000071.1 GCA_002308115.1 Lachnospiraceae bacterium UBA1267 | reverse complement strand
ACCAGACAGCTCTTCGTCAGTTCCTTCCCGCCGTGCAGGACTCTGTGCCCGACAGCCGTGATCTCGCTCACGTCGGAGATCACCCCGCAGACCGGATCCAGAAGCGCATCGAGAACCAGTTCCACCGCTCTCTTNNTTGCCGGTCGGCTTGTGGGTCAGCACCGAGCCCTCGATGCCGATGCGCTCGCAGATACCCTTCGCGAGGACTTCCTCCCCGTTCATGTCCACGAGCTGATACTTGAGGGACGAGCTGCCGCAGTTTAAAACCAGGATCTTCATTCTTTCTGCTCCTTTGATCGATACGCCCGTTCAGGCGGTCACTTCTCCGTTTTTCATCACAGTCTTTACAAGGTTCGAGCCCATCCGGTAGAAAATGTACTCGAGATCCGGCGCGTCCCACAAGACGAGATCCGCCTGCTTTCCGGGTTCCAGAGAGCCTAGCCGGTCTGCTCGGCCGATCGCGGCCGCTGCGTTCAGCGTCACGGCGGTCAGCGCTTCCTCAGGGGTGAGCTTATATTTGAGACAACCCAGGTTCATCACGAACTGCAGGTTCAGGCTGGGGCAGGAGCCGGGATTGTAATCCGTCGCCATCGCCACCGGGACACCCGCCTCAATCATCGCGCGCGCCGGCGCGTAATCCGCGCCCAGATAGAAACTCGTCGCGGGCAGGAGGCAGGCGACGGTGCCGGCTTCCTTCATGGCCGCAATGCCGCTTTCCCGGCACCGGATCAGATGCTCGCAAGAAACCGCGCCGACTTCCTTTGAAAGCTCCGAGCCGCCGATCGCGTCGATCTCGTCCGCATGGATCTTCGGCCGAAGACCATATTTCTTTCCGGCTTCCAGGATCCTGCGCGTCTCTTCCGCCGTAAAGACGCCGCTCTCGCAGAAGACGTCGCAGAATTCCGCAAGGCCTTCCCGCGCGATCTCCGGGATGATCTCCTCGCACATCAGGGAAATGTATCCCTCCCGGTTGTCCTTATATTCCGGCGGCAGTGCGTGCGCGCCCAGATAGGTCGCCACGAGGTCCTGCGGAAGTTCATTTTGCAGTCTCTTAATGATCCTGAGCTGCCGGAGCTCAGTCTCCCGGTCCAGTCCGTAACCGCTCTTGATCTCCACGGTCGTGACGCCGTGTTTTAACATTTCGTCCAGATCCTTGCGGGCTTTTTCGAAGAGTTCCTCACTAACGGCGAGCCGGGTGGCCGAAACCGTGGACAGGATCCCGCCGCCTCGGGCCAGGATCTCCAGATACGAAACGCCCTGAAGCTTTAATGCGAGTTCATTTTGCCGGTATCCGCAGAAGATGAGATGCGTATGGGCGTCGACGAGGCCGGGTGTGACCAGAAGTCCGCCCGCGTCCAGAATTTCCGTTCCCGGAACGCGTGCGATGCCGCCCGGATCACCGGTTCCCAGAGAAAGCACCTTGCCGTCCTCCAGGAGGAGCCAGGCATGGCGGTAGCGTTCCACGCGTTTTTTCTGATCCGCGCCTCCCCAGGCGTTCCGTCCGAAGGGCGTCGCCAGTTCGCCGATGTTCACGATCAGCTTTCTCATTTCCACTCTCTCCTTTCCGGATCTCTCCGGCTGTTTCAGTCCTCTTCGTCCGCTTCTTCCGGCTGAGTCCGGTTCTCCTGAATATCCCGGTATCTCTTCATCGTCTGGACAAGTTCCTTCGCGCGTCTGGCCTCTTCCGGGCTACCCTCTCCGTCATATCGCGCCGCCACGTAAATGTCCCGGAGTTCATCCACCGCTTTCTTCGTATAGTATCCCCGGGTCTTTCGGGCCACGTCTTCCGAAGTATTGTGGATCGGGATCGAAACCCCTTCTTTCACACATTGCTTCAGATATTTCTGATACGAACGCCGGATCGAAAGATCCGATGAGCGGTCGAAAAAGCCCCTTTTCCGGGGTTTTCCGGATACAGTACTCCGTTCCTCGGCCGCGCTTCCTTTCCGCGCGGAAAAGCGGTTTCTGTGCCTTAAGAGCCACCTGATCAAAAGCACGATCACAAGTATCGTGATCAGGATCGCCACGACCGTGAGCACACGCTCGATGCCGGGCGGGATCACGACATCCGTTTCCGGTGTCTCGGAAGTCTCATATGGAGCGGTTTCCTCCGTGGCCGAAGGCGTAATCTCATCCTGAGGGCCGTTATAGGGAAGCAGGCTCATAAGCCACATGAAGAGTCTCGTGACCCCTATGACAAACGCACTCAGAAGATAGACGACAGGCGCCGAGATGATCCGGAGGAACCAGACCACACCGTTTTGGAAATGTTCATTTGAAAGGACAAAGGCGCTGGCCAGAACGAGAAGGAGGATCCCGACATTCAGAAGCACGACGGAAGGCCTTCTGTAGGCGGAGGATTCGTGCCGAAGCGTCCGCATGAGAAGCACCGACGCAGTCAGTGTGAGAAGGATCAGCGGAACCGTTTCCCTGCTCAGTGTCTTCTGGCCGCCCAGAAGTTCGGACAAGGTTGCAATGATCAGCGCCACGATCGCAAGTTTCCAGTAGAGCGAGAAAAGATCGCGCGCATTCGGGTAGTCCGGTTCATACAGTTTCTTCGCCGCGAGGATGACCATATAGACGACCATCGGCAGCAGAAAGACCGCGGCCGGCAGGTTGAACCCCGGAAGGAAGGCCGCAAGCGGTACGAGAAGGAACGGCAGGAAACGAAGTGTTTTCCTGTTCCGGAGAAGGTACGACAGTGTAAAGACCAGCGCCATCGCCGGAACCGAGACCACGATCAGAAAGGGCTGGATCTCGATTGTGGGTATCGCGCCCAAAAGGCCCGCGAAAGTACTGTAAAAGCCCAGGTCGGCCAGCATTTTCAGAAAGACGAGGATCAGCATGAACGCACCTCCGTCCCTTTGAGAATGATAAGCCGGCAGCCGGAACGCGTTACAGTCCTTAATGCTTCCTGGTCTTCCGCCGCGTTCGCGCCAGGTGTGATATAAATGATCCCGCGCTGTTCGCCGGTGTGCATGACGGCTCTGGCCACAAGTTCTTTCGAAGAGAATCGTGTGTCATAGGAAGCGCGTCCGAGGCCTTCGAGAAGACTCATAAGATGCTTCTTTCCCAATCCTTCCGTCACATAGTCCCAGGTGCTCACGGAGCCCAGTGTCACTGCATTCATACGGAAATCATGCTGCACGCCCTGCTGGTTGAGGTGCTCGAGGACCATGCGGGCAAGCGAGAAGGTGTCTTCCAGCAGCGCGATGTCTTCTTTGCTCTCCTGCGGGCCGGAAATGTTGAGCACCACGCTCACGGAGGGTTCCATCGTATAGTCCGGTCTTCTCACCATGAGCTGCCCTTCACGTGCGGAACGCGTCCAGGAGATCATTTTCATGGGTTCGGTGCCGGTGTATTCATGAAAGCCGACGGTCAGGATCGGATCCTCAAACAGGAAGCGGCGCACCGATCGGTCGCCCAAGAAGCCGCCCAGGATCTCCGGTGTCTTGTCCACAGACAGTTTCCGGGGAAAGACGACCATTTCCTGATTGACGGGGATCTTCTTTGCCGTGCTCTTAAGCCCCAGAAAGTCGCCGGTATCCACGATGATGCTTTGAAACACATAGCGTCCGCGCATATCCGCGCTCACGGGATAATGCTTCACCAGTTTTTCCTTCGGCTTCAGCCAGACGGAGTCTTTCAGATGGACCTCGCCTGCGAAGACGCCGTAATCGGAGACCTTTCCGAGCGGCGAAGTCACATGGCCCGGAAGGATCATGACATAGCGGATGTAGGGGATGAAGAAAATGCTGTGGTTTTCAAAGGTGACCGCAAGATCGCAGTTTTCCCCAGGCTCGGCCTCTTCACAGGCCAGCCTGACGGAGACCTCCAGATTTTTGAAGCCGCGCCGGGCGGCAAAAAACTGCAGGATGAGAGCGATGATGACAAGGATCACCAGAAAAATGATCATTCGATCTCTTCAAGAGGGACCTTCACGGTCTCCAGGATTTCTGAAAGGAAGCGGAGCGATTCCCGGGCGCTTGTGCCGGAGCCGCTCGTCAGTCTGTGGGCAAGTACATAGGGTGCGACGTACTTCACGTCTTCCGGAATGACGTATTCCCGTCCGCGGAAGGCCGCAATGACCTGCGAGGCCTTATAGAGCGCCATGCCGCCGCGGGTCGAAACGCCCGTCACAAAGCTGGTATGGTTTCTCGTGGCTTCGATGATATCCATGAGATAGGCCAGTACCGGCTCGGACATGCGGACATTGACATATTCTCTCCGGACATATTCGGTTTCTTCCCGCGTCACTTTCTGCGTGAGCGAATTGATGATGTCGACGGTGGAAACGCGCGACAGCACGCCCATTTCCTGTTCTCTGTCCATATAGCCCAGAGAGAGGCGCATGAAGAAGCGGTCCATCTGGGCTTCCGGGAGCGGGAATGTGCCGTAGGATTCCAGCGGGTTCTGTGTGGCCATGACCATGAAAGGTTCTTCGATCTTCATGGTTTTGCCGTCCACGGTGATCTGCCGCTCTTCCATCGCTTCCAGAAGCGCGGACTGCGTTCTGGGCGTCGCACGGTTGATCTCGTCGGCCAGCACCAGATTGGAAAACAGCGGGCCTTCGCGGAATTCGAACTCCCCGCTCTTCTGGCTGTAGAAATGGATGCCGGTCAGGTCCGAAGGCAGAAGGTCGGGGGTGAACTGAATGCGCTTGAAGTCGCCGCCGATCGTCTTCGCAAATGCGCGTAACAGCATGGTCTTTCCGGTGCCCGGCACGTCTTCCAGAAGGACGTGCCCGGAGCAAAGGAAGGCCGCGAGCACCAGCTCGATCTTCTCGTCTTTGCCGATGATGACCTTGCCGACGTTCTCGAGGATCTTGTCGCGGTATTCTGTGAATTTCCTGATGTCCATAAGAGTCTCTCTTTCCGTATTATCTGTGCATTCCCGGCCGCCTGACCAGCTGTGCCTCAGGCCTTCAATGCTTCTTCGATCAGTTTCTCATCCGCAAGGTACGGCATGGTAATGTGGTCCTGTCCGGCGTAGAGGTCGTTGTACTCCGCTGCCGTGGTCATCGCATTTTCATTCGTTGCCCAGGAACGGCGCGCAACGCCCACCATGACGTCCCAGGGGATGCTTTCCCGGAGAATCCGGTCGACACGTTCGGAGCCGTCGAGGACGAGGCCGAAGCCGCCGTTGATGGCGCGTCCGATGCCTGTTCCGCCGCCGTTATGAAGTGAGACCCAGCTCATGCCGCGGGCCGCATTGCCGGCGAAGCATTGCGTCGCCATGTCTGCCATGAGATTCGAGCCGTCCTTGATGTTGGAAGTCTCACGGAAGGGCGCGTCGGTGCCGCCGGTGTCGTGGTGGTCGCGGCCCAGGACGACCGGGCCGATCTCGCCGTTCCGGACCATTTCGTTGAACTTGAGGCCGATGTTCATGCGGCCCAAAGCATCCTGATAAAGGATACGGCACTGGGTGCCGACGACCAGCCGGTTCTTCTCGGCGTCCCGTACCCAGACATAGTTGTCGTAGTCCTGATAGCGCCTGTTATGGGTGATGATGTAATCCGCGGCGGCGCGGTCGGTCTTTCTGAGATCCTCAGGATCGCGGGAGAGGCAGCACCAGCGGAAGGGGCCGTAGCCG
>DBVJ01000076.1:4241-9819 GCA_002308115.1 Lachnospiraceae bacterium UBA1267 | reverse complement strand
TAAAAAATTGGCATCTCCAACCAATTTTTTCATACTCATCTGCGTTACTGTAACATGTGTGTAACATAATGCGAGTTGCCGAAGGATTTTTTTATGAGAAATGAAAAAAACTTGATGCTCCGGCACGGCATGTATTATTTCCGCGCCACAGTGAACGGTGTGTATGTCTGCCAGTCGCTTCGGACCGGCGATCTGGTCGAGGCGATCCGGCGGAGAGACGACCGGCTGGCGATGCTCGGAGGCGAGCAGATGTCTGACAAGACGCTTCTGAAGTCAGTGGAACGGCAGCTGGCCGGGATCGAGGCGGAGGAAAAGGCGAAGAAAGAGGATCCCATGCAAGGCGCCCTCCTGTCGGAGGCCTTCAGGATATGGCAAAGAGATCCGACGCGGAGGGTGTGCAAGGCGGCACAGGTGGCGATCCATCAGACAAACTGGCGGAACTTCCTCGGATGGCTCATGAAAAAACATCCGGACATCCAGTTCGCCAGGCAGCTCGGCCGGGATGTCGCGATGAAATGGGCGGCGGACGAACTGGAGGCCTGCCGGGCCGTGAACACCTACAACCACCACGTCACGTCCGTGAAGACGATATTCGCCTCCCTCCGGAAGATGGACGCGTTTCTCGGTGATCCTTTTGAATTTATCCACGTCAGATCCGATAAAGAAGACGCGCAGGGGAAGCTCCCGTTCACGGATCAGGAGCTGGCGTCGATCAAAAACTCTCCGGAGACGGAATTCGTGCGTCTGGCGAAAGTCGGCTACTACACTACGCTCCGGCTGGAGGATGCGGCGAAGATCAGATGGGGGGACTTCGACTCCGATCTTCTATATTATTATGGAATCCACACGAAGACGGGGGCGGACGCGTCGCACCGCATTAATCCTAAACTTCGGAAAATGCTAGTGGAGACTCCGAAGGATAAACGATACGGCTTCGTCTTTCCTGATTTCGCCAGGCTTCCGGAATCAGGCCTGACGGTGCGCTTCCAGGCGTTCCTCGGACGATGCGGGATCCAGACGCAGGAGACGGTGAGAGGCCAGAACGGAAAGCTCCGGACGGCCTGCGTCCGGGGGTTCCACAGTTTCCGCCATTCGGCGATCACCAGGGCGCTCCGTAACGGGGCCCCGCCGAAAAAGGTCGAGCGGTTGTCCGGCCACAGGTCGGAGAGGATGCAGAACCGATACACGCATCTGGACGCAGACGACGCGGGGGATGCAGCCGAATTCATTGGCGAATTCTAAAAAGAAGAGGCCCCGCCGGATCGCTCCGGCGGGGCCTTTTTTTGTCTAGGCTTTCGGGAAAATGACGATCCCTTCTGCATCAGGATAAAATTCACGCCATGCGGCATCGACGTCTTTCAGCTCTTCCAGAGCTTCCTTCGGGCAATTCTGGGCGACGATGATCTTGCCTTTTTCCCATTTGCAATAGCCTTTTTTTACAAGATGTTCAATGAAAATCGTCATTTTTTTTGTTTTTTTGTTTGACTGATGACAAAATGAAATAATATTAAATATATCGCAACACTCCGATCGTTGAACGGTTACGACACGATCACTGCTTTTGCACATCGAGGCGTCGGTTCAATTCCGACAGAGAGTGTTGCTATTTTTTTGTCTTTTGAATAACATCTAAATATTGGCTAGATGGATTCCATAGATCAATTAAATTTAATGCTATTATTCTTTTTTGCCTACTAATTGCTAGAACGTTTGCTAAAGAATTAACTTCATTAAAATCAAATATTGAAAAACGTCTGGATGTTCCTTCTTTTGTTTCAATAATTTTAGCATTTTGATTCCATAATGTGCTACGCAGAATCTGAATAGCTTTTTCACTATTAATTATATCTTTATGATGTTTCAGCCAATGAGAAATACCATAATCACGAGCGCCAGGAGATTCCAAATAAACATTCGGATCTTCTAAATCTAGATCGACGGCTTTTCTGTGAACAGGCAACAGCTCGCCTAATGAAATCCTCGGAAGGACAGGCGGCATTCCGTCTTTTAGCAATGCTGCAGCGCATTTGTCAAGAACGTCGCGGATTTCGGCCACATTGTCCGGAATGATGATATTGTTTTTCCCGCCTGAGAAGATTTCCAGATGTTTTGTTCCGAATAAATCAAGTGAAGCATGAGCGTTTTCGAGCCATTTGTATTCCTTCCGGAACAGTTTGGTGACTTCAGTGATCCGAGAGATCGGCTGCGGATCCACCTTCCTGATGCACGACAAGACATTTCCCACCATGGCGCGGACATCGACGGGGAGGCTGTCCTTGTCTCCGCATTTGTAGATGCTGAAGCTCTCGCTCCAGAATTCCTCCCAGCTTACCTCCGCGTATTTTGAGACTTCGCGGGCGATGTCTATATATGTACCGCCGGATTCCCACCCTTTCTTATGCTTTTTATACACAAGGTTGATATAGTCGGAAATTTCCTTGATCTGGCCCCTGTCCGTGAACTGGTTCATGATCCGGTGCCCGAATTCATGAGTGGCTAGACATTCGGCTTCATGATCTTTCAGCATAAAGCAGTTCATGCTTATATATCTGCCATTCGTCGCCGTGTCCAGCGTTCTGCGCCATTCCGGGATCTCGTCAAGAACCTTGATATTAAGCGTCATCTGATTCCGGATGCGGTCATCATGACCAACTCGCGTCATCGATCCGCCGATTCTTCCTTTCATAGGTTCTACGACAAGGCGCGAGACAGGAGGAGGAACATCATATTCATTTCCCAGACGTTCCAGCTGTTCCGTGAGGTTGCGGATGCCGTCTTCGTCTTTCCATCCGTCAAAATCAACCTTTTCAACGCCTTCAATATTCTGCAGACGCTGCGCCATTTGCTCGGAGACAGTCTGCGGCTTGACTACTTCCTGCTTCTTCGCCAGACGCTCCGCGTCCTCCTTCATCTTCTGCTCGGCCTTCTTCGCGATCGGATCCGGGACGCGCTTGCCGACCGGCGGCTCCGGGAAGTCGTCGGCGGAGGGATCGAAGCCGAGGGACGACGGCTCGAAGCTCGAGTCGTTCGGCTCGGGCTTGACGCCCATGTCCTCCAGATCCTCGGCAGTCGCCAGCTCGCGGCGGCAGTGGCAGTGGAACTCGCCGCCGGGCGGGCTCTGCGTCCAGATGGGATGGTCGAACGCGTACACCTTGCCGTCGCGCTCCAGATGGCTCTTCCGGTGGTTGTCGCAGACGCCGACCCGCCAGATGCCGTATGGATAGGCCTTCGACATGCGCTTCCATTTCTGCCAGTGGCCAGTCTCCTGGGCCATGCGGACGTTCGTGTCGAGGATCAGCTCCAGGCGGGGGATCGACGCCAGCTGCGTGACGCCGCGCGCGTCCTTCGGAGGCGCGAAGCCGAGGGCGGCCAGGGCGTCGGCGCCTTCGCCGACAAAGTATTCGCGGAGGAGACGGCGCGCCTGGTCGCGCGACATTTTCCCCTCCACGACGGCCTGCGCGCGGCGGTGCAGCTCGCCGAGGATCCCGCTCTCCGCGACGCGGGCGGAGAAGAAGGCATGGCGGCGCGCGTTCGCGTCCCATGTCGCCGTGATGGCCTGGTATTTCATGGCCGTCGGCGTATTGACGCGGGAGGCGATCTGGTCGGCGGCCTGCTGGAATGTAACAGGGGCGTTAAACATTTGCCTCCGCTTTTTCGCATGCCTTGTTATAAGCTATTCCACCGAACTTGTCCAGAAGGAGATGGCACTGCTTCGCCTTGTGAATGACCCAGTAGCGGAGCGGATTGATGAAGCAGTAACGCCACTTCGCCAGTTTCTGCGCATTGACGAGAAAAGCCTTGTTAGACGCCAGGAAATACTCCGTGCTTTTCTTGTGCTTTTTCGACCAGTTGATGTCATGGTTCAGGCTGTCGATGAAAAGAAGCGGATGAAGAGCGTCAATGAAATCACGAAGGATGGCGGGGAACCATTCAGGCCCCACGCCATTGCAATACTGGATGGCCTCTTCGTATGGCGTATAGGAGATGTCGTTCATCTCGAATTTCAGCTCCAGCGCTAATTTCTGGTATTCTTCGTATTTCTCTTTTGTGAGGTTCATTTGATGCCTCTCTCGAAAAGTTCGACTTTCACGATGTCCCGGACGTCGTCTTTTGTCAACATGTTGTTCCGAACTTCGGCAAGCTGGACATTGATCGCGGCCAGTTCCTTCTGGATGGTAAGGAGCTGGACGATCAGCAGCTTGATCCCGTATCCGAATATGGACAGAAGGATTCCGAACAGAACCTTTACCACTATCGGCCAAATATTCTCCATGTGTGTCCAGCTCCTTTCTGATTAGAATTCGATGTCGTCCGGAAGATTATCGAGCTCGATGTATGCTTCACATGTTACACAATTCGTTTTGTATTCATAGGGTTCGCTACCGTTGACGTACCCGATCATGTGAAACTCAATCTCTTTAAGTTTTCCGCCTTCGATCGTGAAGTGATGAATGTAGCAGCGTGTTTCCGAGATGTTAAATTTGCGGAGTGTCTTGCATCTGGTAATAAGGTCCTTGCAGTTAGTGTAGGCGTTATGGCCTTCTTTCACGACTTCATCTTTGTCGGCGTATCCGTCATCGATGAGCTGCTGGGCGAGACGCTGCTGGAATTTGACGTCGCGGCTTCCGGGCGTGACCGTGCAGTTGCCGTCCGGACATTCAAAAACTTTAATTTTCTGTTCCTTTTCAGCAGGGATGAGCGCGTCTGCCGGAGTCTTCGCTTTCGCGATGTCAATGCCGTCCTTGAAGCCTTTGACGAATTTATCGGCCGCCACGGTGTCCACCTTTTTCGCGATAATGCGATCCGCGACAGCGCCTCCAATCCGGACGCCTGTCGTGATGAGCTGTGCTTTTGCGTAGCCGTATTTCGCCGTCAATGCGACCTGCATGACTTCCATGGCCACGGTGTTAATAGTGCCGAGCTTCACGGTCTCGGACTCGGCATCGTCCAGGGCCGCATACAATTCTTCACATTTTGCGGTATATTTTTCGTATTTCGGATTGTCTTTGAGAATGACGTAGGCCATGTAGCCGGCTTCGCCGACGGTCTTGCCGGCGGCTTCGTAGTCTTCGCCGATGATTACATTCTTGACGGTTCCGATCAGGTTCGTCTTTTTCGTCGATGTGCAGCCGGTGGCCGGCAGGATGATGAGAGCCGCGAACGCGGCCATGATGAGCGTGAATGCGAATTTTTTCATGTTCCATTCTCCTTTTTTTGTGTTTTGGTTTTTATTTGCAAACGGCGGCTCCGCGAAGCCGTGGCATACTCCGCGGAGCCCTCCGTCTATTCCGACGCGTTCTCTATAATCTCCACCAGGTTGTCAACCATTTCGTCCGTGATGCCGAGCACCTGGCGGATGCGGATGCAGTCGGCGTCCTCCAGATCGATGTCGAGCACCGTGTTCCAGAACAGCTGCACTTCGATGTTCGCCTGGTATGCGGCGACGAGCTGGTCGTACAGCTCCGGGATGGCCTTGAAGGCCTTCAGGACCTCGAAGCGCGTGAAGACTGTCCGGCGCTCCACCTTGTAGGGATTCGGAAAGACTTTCCGGACGGCGTTGATGTGTGCGTTCAGCCTG
>DBVJ01000076.1:0-4205 GCA_002308115.1 Lachnospiraceae bacterium UBA1267 | reverse complement strand
AGCTCCGCGTAGCATTGCTTCTTCAGCTTGTCGTAGTCGTCCAGATCCTGCCCCTTGTAGGGGATCGGCACGGGGATCCAGACATAGCCCCCTTCATCTTGCCGGACGAAGGCGGGGAAGATGATCTCGCCGCCTTCCAGATGTGCGCGCGGCTGCTCTTCGCCTCTTTCCTCCGGATATTGCAGCGAGATGCCGGCCGGGATGTCGGTGATCGGTGTCGTGTCATTCATTGTCGATGTCCTCCATGTAGTATCTCCTGCCGTCGTGGCAGATGCGTGTATGGAACGGGACGACCTTGTCTCCGTTCAAATGATAATATTCTTCCAGAGACTGCACGAAGTCTTCCGAAGACGTAAAGCAGACACCCAATATGTCGCCTAGATAGAATTGGATCTTGATAGGCGGCTTCGCCGGATTGATGACTCCGTGCTCCACCTTTATCCAGTCGATAACGATTATCTCCTTGCCGACAAGTGTCTTGATCGGGAAATTCACGCCTTTCAGATCCTTCGGCCTTGGTTTTGCGGGGACGACGCTGCGGATGCCCTTCAGTTTCATTTTCTTCAATTCTTCGAGCGTGATAGTCATGCCACCTTCTCCTCCTTCGGCAGAAGCTCCTTGATAGGCGTGCCGACTATTGCATTCCACAATGCCTCCGGATTAGTGACATGTTTCACCCATCCCCAATAAGCGGCGAGGCTTTTGTAATGTTTCATGGATGGATCTTCCTTGAATTTTCTGGCCGCGCGCCGGAAATCGCGCTCGATCCTCTTGCGGAGCCGCGTCTCGTGACGGTGGAAGACGTAGCCCATGAAGTCGATGCCGTTCCGTTCGATCGGGAAGACCTGAGCGTTCTGCTTGATCTCCAGGCCGTAGCCCGCGACGAAGTCCTTGATCCTGGC
Source organism: Lachnospiraceae bacterium UBA1267 (assembly GCA_002308115.1). Classification (GTDB taxonomy): domain Bacteria; phylum Bacillota; class Clostridia; order Lachnospirales; family Lachnospiraceae; genus UBA1267. The sequence continues at coordinate 3,303 of DBVJ01000076.1, read as the reverse complement.
AAGAAGATCCCGCAGCGCCTGCTTGTCGCTCGACAGCACGACGATGTCGTCGCAATATCTCGCATAGTGCCGGAAGCCCAGCTGCTCCTTCACATAATGGTCGAGCGGGGACAGGTAGAAGTTGGCATACGGGCCGGACGTGAGGTTCCCTTTCGGGACGCCCTTGCCGGGGCAGCTCATGATGCCGCTCCAATGGATGCGGAGCGATTTTTCGTCCTTGATCTTCCGCCGGATCATGCCGTAGAGCTTGTCGCGGTCGATGTTGTCGTAGTAGTGGCGTATGTCGAGCTTCAGGCAGTAGATCGGCTGGTCGTCGCGGTATTCGTTCAGATATTCGCGCATACGGTGGAGCCCTTTCGTCGGCCCGCGCCCCTTGATGCCGCTGAAGGTGTCGGCTATCAGCGAGCCTGTCAGGATCTCGCCGTCCACCTGCATGACGGCGTGCATGAGCACGTTGTCGCGGTACACCTTGTTCCAGCAGATCTCTCGGTCCTTGTTGCATTGCACCCGGTGGAAGAGCCCGTAGTCCTTCTCCGAGACATTCCAGACGCCGGACGCGATGATGTCCTGCACCTCCGTCAGAGACTCCGCCAGGCTGGCGCGGAATTTATCCGCCTGCCGGCGGCGCGACCGGTTCTTCGGCTTGCGCTTCAGCGAGACCTTCCAGCCCGCGTAGATATTCTCCGTGGACGCCGTCCTTTCTGTTAGATGCCCGTGTCTTTTCATATTTATAACTATGTCTTATTTTGCGTAGTCAGGAAATCGCGTCTTCTTCGAGCTTTTCAGCCTACCAAAACCGCGTTTTTAATTGTCCGTCCATTGACCTTTCAGGGGTCGCGAAAACACGCCGCATGTCTGTCTTAAAATTTGTTGTTCCTGCCATTTCCGCGGGGCGCGAGCCGATATTCGTATTCGAATTCGTCAGACCGTTATTCGCATTGACGTAGAACGGCCCGGCGTTCGAGCCGTAAATCGTAGCGCCGAAGCGGAGCGCCAAACGAGGACCCGCCGCGGCATCGTTGTATGTCTGGTCGCAGAGTCCCTTCGTCGCGCTTCCATAGTTGCCCGTGCGGCGGATGCCGTAGAAAGTGTGCGGGTCGAACTTCGAGGGGAACCATGAGCCTTTCTGCCACTCGTGATGGACCCAGACGATCGTGTCGCCTGTGTAGCCCGTGACGGGAAAAACGTATTCGTCGCCTTTCCTTCTCCCCCTGTCCGTGTCCAGCATGGAGTATTTCGAGGTCGCCTGCGTGCACCAGTAGCCGCTCTCCGAGTAGTCGTCCTCCACCGCCGTCACGTCCCCGAGCTTCTGCGTGAGTTGCACATCGCTGAAGACTTCCCTCGTGTTCGCGTCCGTGTGCGGGTTGACGACATGCGAGTAGATGATGTCCGCCCCGTTCTTCCATGCGTAGGAGTGGCCCGTCGTGTCGTCCGCGGAACTTCGCGTATAGATGGTCGTTCCGACTGTGATCGTGTCATCTTCCACGGATGCGACAGTTCCCGTGACAGTGGTAAGGTTCACATTCGCATAGAGATTGAGACCGACCTCCGGCTCGGCCGAAGTGGTGTAGAACTTCGTCGTGCCGTTGAGCCAGCCGTAGAGGTTGATCGGCTCCGGGTCGTCCTGCTCGTCGCGGAGATAGACATTTCCGCCATAGGTGATGGACAGATCAAAGGCGTCCTGGTTTTTCTGGATGCCGTCATCGTTGCACCATTGGCTCCCGAAAGGATCCTCGATGCCGCGGTAGGAACATTGCACGACGCGCTGGGAGTGGTCGTTCTGCGCGGTGGTGTTCCACATGTTCGCCCCGCTCTTCATGGAAAGCAGGTCATAATCTTCACCATTTGCATCGATGTCGTCCGCGATGATCTCGCCGCTATTGTTTCCGAATACATCCGTCCGACCAGTCAGGCGCATTTCCTTATAATCGAAAGACTGGAGATTCGTGTATCCGGGAGAGAATTTCGACTGAATGTGGAAGGATCCGAACTCGATCGCCATCATCATGCCGATGTACGAGGCGAAGAGGAAGTTCACGCTGTCGTAGCCATTGTTCGCGTGGCCGCTGCGGAACTGCGTCCGCGTCGCGTTTCCGGCGGGAAGTGCTCCGACGAGGGAGCGGTATTTTCTCCCGTTCGCGTAGCCCGTGGGAGATGCGATAACGGTCTTCTGGTAGATCTTCGTGTCCACGGTGGAGCCTTGCGTGATCGTGTCGCCGACAGTGTAGTCGGTGCCTGCCCTGAGTACCGTAAAAACGTTATTCGAGCGGGAATAATACGTCTTGTCCGCCTGATAGGTCGTGTCCGTTGTGGCCGTCTTGTTATTGTTCAGAGTGTTTCCGTCGGCGTCGCAGACACAGGAGCGGCAGGCTCCGACGTATTGCTTCCGCAAAGTTTTCCCATCGGGGGAGACGTAGAAATAGCGGTTCGGCTGCGATCCGTTGAACGGCTTGTCCGAGACTAGCCNNTAGCCATACTTTGTGCTCCACGTTGTTCGCGTCGGTATAGGTATCGATGCGGCTGTACGTGATGTCGAATTCAACCATGAAGTCACCGTCAGCGCCAGTCAGCACGGAAGGCGTCACGCCGTCGGCCTTCAGCCGTGAATTGCTCGGATGAGTGTAGTATGCGACATTTCGCGCGGACGAGCATACGCATCTTTTAAAATTATGCGCCGGCAGCACGCCGTGGGCCTGTACCTGCATATAGCGCAGAGAGGCATTATACTGGGCATTGTCGTAGATATTGTTCAAAACGACGCATTGTCCGGCCTCGTTCGCCAGCATATTCGCATCTGTCCAGTCAAAACCATAGATATAAGAGGCGGAGAGACGGTGCTCGAACTCGTCAAGCGTCTGCTGGGCCTCCTCCGCGGCGGTCGCGACGGTCTCGGCTGCATTCTTGACCGTTTCGGCCGCCTGGACAGCTTCGCCCACCTTCTCCGTGGCGATCTGCGCCTGCTGGCTTGCGGTCGTCGCGGAAGTTTCGGCATTTTCGGCGGACGTCTGGGCGTTCTGCGCGGATCCTGCGGCCGCATTGGCGGCGGAGGCGGCATTTGTGGCAGCATTCGAGGCATTCGTAGCCAATGTATTGACGACGGTCTTCACTGCATTGACGGCGCCCTTTGCCTCTTCCGCGGCCTGTGCAGCATTTGCGGCGGATGTCGCGGAGGATTGCGCCCCGGAGGCCGACTGCGCGGCGGAATTGGCGGATCCGGCGGCGGAATTGGCGGCCGACGCCGCGGCACCTGCGGAAGATGCAGCGGCATTCATGGCATTCACGGCGGTCGTCGCGGCAGTCTCT
>DBVJ01000009.1:2565-6647 GCA_002308115.1 Lachnospiraceae bacterium UBA1267 | reverse complement strand
CACACGCCGGCGGTCAGGGTGTAGCCATTTTCAATGTACTTCTTGGTCTGCTCCATCCAGGCAGTGATCTGCGGATCGAACTGAAGCTTGTTGTCCTTGTCGACCCAGGGGCTCGTGCAGTTGTTGGAGAACGCGCGGAAGGTCTCGGCGAAGGAAGCGGTCATGTAATAGCCTTTTTCCTTGGCTTTCGCGGCGACAGCGTCGAACTTCTCCCAGCTGTCGATCTGAGCCTGGACTTCTTCCGGAACGTCGGTTCCGAGAACGTCCTTGGCAATGCTCTTACGATAGATGACNNGCCGCCGGGCAGCACTGGAAGGAAACACCCTTGCAGACGCCCTTGGAGTCGGACGCGGCCTTGATCGTGTAATCATACATCGTGCCCGCGTTCTTGAAGCCGAAGCTCGTCACGTCCATGGTGTAATCGGAGTCCACGTATTTGCCGATGTAGTCCGCTTCCGCAAGGAACATGTCGATCTTGTCATCCGCGGCAGCGTTGGCCTGATTCAGGAGAGCCTCGTCGAGCTTCTGCTGATAGACGCCGTTGTCACTGGGGTTGATGATCCAGTTGACGGTAACGCCTTCCGGAACCTTGTAATACTTCTCGAAGAATCCCTTGAACTCTTCATTCCAGGCATAGATGTTGAAAACCTTGCCCTGCTCCTTGACTTCAGGCTTCTTGTTGCATCCGACGACGCCGACAAGCATAAGCGCTGCAAGAAGGACTACCAAAAACTTCTTCATAATGTTTCTCCTTATCTCCTTTTTGGAAATGTTTGTTTGGCTTTTTGCCTTTTCTTTATGAAAACGCCGAAGCGCTTCATTCGATTTCAGTGACCGTGTCTCCCGTGAGAAGCTCCCCTTCCACCGTCACCTGTTCGGGGATCCAGGTTTCAGGTCTTTCGATCTGTTCCACAAGAAGCCTGGCTGCTTCCGTGCCCATCTCCGTCGCGCCCTGCCGGTAGGTCGTAAGTCTGGGCCTCAGGACCTGCGAAAGCGGAATGCCGTCGTATCCGGCCACGCTCATGTCCTTCGGAACGGACAGTCCGTGTTTTTCCAGTTCACTCATGCCGCCGAGGAAGGAAAGATCATCCGGGTACAGGATGCAGGTCGGTCTTTCCGGAAGTTCCAGAAGCGCCCTGGTCGCAAGACCGCTGGAGCGGGGATCGTGGTAGCGGGCTTCCCGGATAAACTCCTGAGGAATGCGGAGCCCCAGTTCCGAAGTAACTTTTCTGAAACTTGCCAGACGTTTCTGGGTAACCGAGGTGATCTCTCCGTGAATGAAGGCGATCTTACGGTGTCCCTTCTCATAAACAAAGCGAACCAGTTTGTCCATTCCCTGCACATTGTCCGAGAGGATCGACGTCCTGCTGTCAAAACTGTAGTCCAGCGTCACGGTCGGGATCTCGGATGTGGCGAGCCGCCGGATGGCCGGATCTTCAAAATCCGCGGATGCGATCACGACGCCGTCGCAGCTACGGTACTTCGCATGTTCGTAGTAGTCCATGCTGAACTGTCCGAGATCTTTTGAAATGAAGGTGATGTCATATCCGAGTCTCTCGGCCTCTGCCTTCACGCTCTCCAGAATCAGGGAGAAGTACTCGTGGGAAATGCCCCCGCCTGTTTCGTCGGAGAAGAGCACGCCGATGTTGTAGCTCCGGCCCATCTTCAAGGCTCTGGCGGCCGCATTGGGCAGGTACCCCAGTTTTGCGGCTGCTTCCCGGATCCGCTTCGTTGTTTCCGGAGAAACGTCCGAAGCACCGTTGAGCGCTTTGCTGACTGTNNGCGCGTGAAACGCCGCAGGCTTTTGAGATGTCCGTGATCGTCACCATGAGAGTGTTCTTCTTCCTCGCACAAGCAAAAACGAAACTTAATCGTTTTCGTTGACGCCATTATATAGGCTCCTTCATGACTCGTCAAGAGGTTTTTTTGAAAATTTTTAAAAGTTTTTTCAGTTTTTTTGTGAGATCTGCCCCCTGTTTTGAACAATTTTCACGTTTTTTCAAAATAATACTTGCGTTTTGGGCGAACGGTCTATATAATCACCTTAATCGTTTAAGCGGCTAAATAGCGGCTGTTTTGACGCTCTTTTAATAGGAAATCGGAGGATCAGCCTCATGAAGTATGGTTTTTTTGACGACCAGGCAAGAGAATATGTGATCACGCGGCCGGATACACCGCTTCCGTGGATCAATTATCTCGGCAACGAAGGATTTTTCTCGCTCGTCAGCAATACCGGCGGTGGCTACAGTTTTTATAAAGACGCAAAACTGCAGCGCATCACGCGCTTCCGTTATAATAATGTACCCGTGGATGAAGGCGGACGTCTCTTCTACATCTGCGACGGTGATACGGTCTGGAGCCCGGCCTTCCGCCCCGCCATGACCCCACTGGATCATTATCGCTGCCGTCACGGCCTGGGCTATTCGGTTTTTGAAGGCCGAAAGAACGGTGTCCGCGCCGAACTGACTGTTACCGTACCGCTGCATGCGGACATGGAAGTTCAGAAACTTGCTCTTCAAAATGATTCTTCTGAAACGAAAGCGTTGAATGTGTACGGCTGCGTGGAATGGTGTCTCTGGAACGCGGTGGACGACGCTCAGAATTTCCAGCGGAACTTCAACATCGGGGAAGTCGAGATCGAAGGCAGCACCGTCTATCACAAGACCGAATACCGCGAACGCCGCGATCATTTTGCATTCTATTCGGTCAATGCGCCTCTTTCGGGCATGGATACGGATCGTGACGCTTTCCTTGGACAGTTCCGTGGCTTCAGTTCGCCGAAAGCTGTGGAAGAACGCACCTCTTACGGAAGCGTCGCCTCCGGCTGGGCGCCGGTCGCTTCTCTCCGGGTCGATCTGACCTTGGCGCCGGGTGAGCGCAAAGTTCTCATCTTCCGTCTTGGCTATGTGAAAAACCCGGCTGATCAGAAGTTTGCCGCACCGGGCATCATCAACAAAAAACGCGCATACGAACTCATTTCCGCCTTCGAGACCGAGGAACAGTTCGACAAGGCGATGGCAGAACTCAAGGACTACTGGGCATCGCTCCTCTCCCGCTTTACCGTAAAAAGCAGCGAAGAGAAACTGGACCGCATGGTCAACATCTGGAANNTGGAACCAGTACCAGTGCATGGTGACTTTCAACATGAGCCGCAGCGCTTCTTATTATGAGAGCGGCACCGGACGCGGCATGGGTTTCCGCGACAGTTGTCAGGATCTTCTGGGTTTTGTGCATCTGATCCCGGAGCGCGCCCGCGAACGGATCATCGATATCGCCTCCATCCAGTTTGAGGACGGCAGCACCTATCATCAGTATCAGCCGCTGACCAAGCGCGGCAATGCCGATATCGGTTCCGGTTTCAACGACGATCCGCTGTGGCTCGTGGCCTGCACGGCAGCTTATGTCCGGGAGACCGGCGACTTTACCATTCTTGACGTACCGACGCCTTTCAACAATGTGCCCGGAAGCGAAAAGCCGCTTCTTGAGCACCTGAGAAGGAGCATTCAGTATACGCTCTCCCACCGCGGTCCCCACAGGCTCCCTCTCATCGGCAGAGCCGACTGGAACGACTGCCTAAACCTCAACTGCTTCTCCAACGAACCCGGAGAAAGCTTCCAGACCGTTTCCAACTTCGAGAGCGGGAAAGCGGAAAGCGTCTTCATCGCCGGCATGTTCGTCAAATACGGCAGAGAATACGCGGAACTTGTGCGCCGGATCGGCCTCAGCGATGAGGCAGACGAAGTCCTCCGGGCGGTCGACGACATGGAAGATGCAGTGCTTCAGAACGGCTGGGACGGCGAATGGTTCCTGAGAGCCTACGACGCGTTCGAACGTCCGGTAGGAAGCCACCTGAACGAAGAAGGTCAGATCTATATCGAGCCGCAGGGTTTCTGCGTCATGGCCGGCATCGGCGGCGAAGAATACGGCCGGAAGGCGCTTTCGTCTACCGAGGCGCGGCTTGGAAATGATTACGGCATCGAGATCCTTGCGCCTTGTTACACCGAATATCACGATTATCTGGGCGAAGTCTCCTCCTATCCGCCCGGTTACAAAGAAAACGGCTCGGTCTTCTGCCACAACAA
>DBVJ01000009.1:577-2491 GCA_002308115.1 Lachnospiraceae bacterium UBA1267 | reverse complement strand
GAGATCCACCGCACCGAGCCCTACTGCTACAGTCAGACGATCGCAGGCCGCTCTGCCAAAAACTACGGCGAAGCCAAGAACTCCTGGCTGACCGGCACGGCCGCCTGGACCTTTGTGGCGGCAAGTCAGGGCATTCTCGGCATCCGCCCCGATTACGACGGTCTGATCGTCGATCCGTGCCTTCCCGACCACATGGATCAGCTGACGGTCACCCGTCTCTTCCGGGGCACACGCTATGAGATCAGCGTGAAGCGCGGTCCCGACAAAGGGATGCGTGCGGATGGAAAGCCCGTCCCCGGCCATATCGTTCCCCTCACGGACAAAGAGACCGTCAAGGTGGAAGTCACGATCTGAACGGACACAAAAAAAGCGCCTCCGAATCCTGTTCGGAGGCGTTTTTCATATTCGGTTCAGTCCAGCGCCACTTCTCCATTTCCATGGATGTCGATCTTCTCTCCGCTGTATGTCGGAGCCGGCTTTATGATGCACCAGAAGAAGTCTTTCACACGTGCAAAGGATTCCCGGATATCCCACAGAAGCTGCGAGGCGTATACATGGCCTTCCGCGATCGTTCCGTCCGCTTCGATGTCAAAAGCCCTTGCCTCATACAGCGCCCTGTAAAGATGATATTTCTGAGTGACGACCACGGCGCTCTCCACCCCGAAAACATGTTTCGCGCGGTACATGGTCTCATACGTCGAGAACCCGGCATGATCCATGAAAATGTCCTCGGAAGGCACGCCCTTCTCCATCGCGTACTTCCGCATGACCGAGACTTCGTCGTAATCCGTTCTGCCATGGTCTCCGCTCATGAGAAGCTTCGGTGCAACGCCGGCCTCGTAGAGCCGGACCGCGGCGTCCAGCCGGTCCGAAAGAAGCGGCGAGGGCGTGTCGCCCCATACACCGCAGCCCAGTACGATGATGCAGTCATAACCTTTGTCGTTCAGACTGTCCTCGATGCTACGCATCCTCTTCTTTGCCGAGAGGCAGACGATCAGATTCAACACGCCGAAAAGAAGCGCCGCCACAAGCACAACGATCAGCAGGATCTTGAAAACCATTGCCATAGTCTTCTTTTTCGGGGATTTCTGTTCTTTACTCTTCATGAAAAGCTTATGAACGCGGCTTAGCCGCAAGTCTCCACTGATATTTCTCAAGATCGACACAGTCGTCTTCCACTTCGATTCCTTCCGCACGAAGTCTGGCGGCCTGAATGCCGGCGCCGCCGAAGGCAAATGCATCCGCGAGATGTCCGGAGGCATTCACGACGCGGAAGCAGGGAATGTTTTCGGGATCCGGGTTCTTGTGAAGCGCGTTGCCGACAGCCCGGGCCATTTTCCGGTCACCGGCCAGTTCCGCGATCTGTGCGTACGTGGCCACCTTGCCGTAAGGGATCTTCCGGACGGCGTCGTAGATGCGCTTGGTCGGATTCTCGGTGACCAGATCGTAGCTCTCCGCGATCATTCTTCGGATCTCTTCGTCCGGAATGCTCCCGTCCAGGATGACTGTATTCCAATGGTCTTTGTTCTGATGATAGCCGGGCTGCACGGAAGTGTACAGATGACGCCAGAAAAAGGCATCCTCCGGCCTTGTTTTGACGTTCAGACAGATCTGGCCGTCTTTCTCGTAAGTCCATAAAAAGGCCTTTTTTGAGCCTTTGACGCGTACCAACTGCCAGTTCGGGTCATGAAAAGGCGCTTCCTGATAGGTGTCAGGAAATGACAGACCATACATCAGCGCTTCTTCTCTGGTTCTCATGGGCGTTCTTTCTGAATCTTCTTATAAGCGGCCCGCCGGCTGATCGCTCAGCCGGCGGGCACAAGGCCGGTCCGGGTCAAAGACCCAAAGTCTGGCTCAGGATTATTTCATTTCCTTGATCGCGGCCTGCGCGGCGGCAAGACGGGCGATCGGAAC
>DBVJ01000009.1:309-512 GCA_002308115.1 Lachnospiraceae bacterium UBA1267 | reverse complement strand
CCGTGCTCGCCGCAGATGCCGACGTGCAGGTTCGGATTGACCGGACGGCCGAGCGTGACAGCCATCTTCATCAGCTTGCCGACGCCGTCCTGGTCCAGACGGGCGAACGGATCGCTTTCGAAGATCTTCTTCTCGTAGTAATCCTTCAGGAACTTGCCGGAGTCGTCACGCGAGAAGCCGAAGGTCATCTGGGTGAGGTCGTT
>DBVJ01000009.1:0-298 GCA_002308115.1 Lachnospiraceae bacterium UBA1267 | reverse complement strand
CCTTCGCGATCTCGTCCGCGGTCAGGCAGGCACGCGGGATCTCGACCATGGTGCCGACTTCGTATTCCATCTCGGCGCCGGCGGCTTTGATCTCTTCGTCAGCCGTTTCGACAACGACCTTCTTGACGAACTTCAGTTCCTTGACGTCGCAGGTCAGCGGGATCATGATTTCCGGACGGACGTTCCAGTCAGGATGCTTCTTCATCGTGTTGATGGCGGCACGGATGACTGCACGCGTCTGCATCTTTGCGATCTCCGGATAGGTGACGGCAAGACGGCAGCCGCGATGGCCCATCAT
>DBVJ01000029.1:324-21252 GCA_002308115.1 Lachnospiraceae bacterium UBA1267 | reverse complement strand
TCGGCTGAGCAGCGCTGGATCGCCGTTACGATGATCTCTTTCGCCTTCGCGTTCGCTTCTTCGCGTGTCTCCTGTTCGACCTGGCGGATGATCCTGGCTTTGTCGTTCCGGACTGTCTCCTCCAGCGTATTCAGGAGCTGTTCCTTTGCCTGATCGGATGTCATCTGGGAAACACGTTCCAGCTCCCTCGTGATCTCCTCGTGCCGCGCTTCCACTTCGGCTGCGCGTTTCTTCAGGCTCTCTTCCTTCTGGCCAAGCGCGTTTTCACGCTTCTCGTATGCTTCGATCTTCCTGTTCAATGACTCTTCTTTATTGAGAACACGCTTTTCGGATCTGGACACTTCAGCCCGTCTGTCATGGATCTCTTTTTCAAGTTCATTNNTTCGATCGTAAGGATTCTTCCTTGACCTCCAGGAGAGCCTCCCTCTTCTTCGCCTCAGCTGTCTTCAGTGCGTCATCGATGATCTCTCTGGACTTCTGCTCGGCAGTTCCGATCTTCTCGGAGAAGACCTTCTTCTGATGCGCAGCACCCAGTTTGTACATAAGAAATCCGACGAGGGCGCACAGAACTGCGGTAATGGGTAACCAAATATACCACTCCACAGGAGTACCTCCTCTTATTAAATTGTCATTGTGCAAATATTCCGCCGCCTATACGGCAACATTATGATTTTACACATCCGGGCCGAGGGTGTCAAGAACAAATGTGCGGAGATCGCCCGGGGCTTGACCTTGTACGTATATTTGGGTATATTATTGAACGGTTGCAGGCTTAGAGTCCGCTTTCAAGCATATCATTGTGAGGTAGAACATGATCCGCATTTTTTCTGACAGCACTTCCGACCTCGGTCCGGAACTGATCGAGCGCTATCACGTCCATATCATTCCGCTTCATATCCTTCTGGGCGACAAGGATTATCTGGATGGCGTCACCACGACTCCGGAAGAGATCTTCGCCTGGTCCAACGAGAACAAGACGACGCCGAAGACTGCCGCGTCAGGGCTTGAGGAAGTCAAAGAATACTTCCGTCCCGTTCTGGAAGCCGGCGATGAGATCATCGCTTTCTCCATCTCGTTTGACATGTCCGCTTCCGGGCAGATCATGCAGCTTGCCGCGGAAGATCTCGGATACGCCGACAAAGTGAGCGTCATCGATTCCAGAGAACTCTCCACGGGCGTCGGACACGAAGTCATCGAAGCCTCCATTCTGGCTGACCAGGGATTACCCCGCGCGGAGATCGTTTCGCGCATCCAGGCCATGGTCCCCAGGGTCAGCGCCTCATTTGTTGTGGATACCCTGACTTTCCTGCACAGGGGCGGACGCTGCTCCGGCGTCGCAGCACTTGCGGGCAGCCTTCTGAAGCTTCATCCGGAGATCCTGGTCACCGAAGGCAAGATGATCCCCGGCAAAAAGTACCGCGGCAAACTGATGACCGCGGTGCAGGAATATGTGAAGAGCCGTGAAGAGGAACTGCTTCATGCCAGGCGGGACCGGATCTTCATCACCACTTCGACGCATTGCGATGAAGAAGAACAGTGGACGCTCTCCTATCTTCAGAGCCTCAACCGCTTCAAGGAAATCTTCATCACCCATGCCAGCGGCGTCATTTCTTCCCATTGCGGACCGGGCACGCTCGGCATCCTGTACGTCAGAGGGGAAGAAGAAGTCTGATCCCTGTCATATCAAAGACCCGGGCTCAAGCCCGGGTCTTTTTGTTTGTTTAGAAGGACTCAATCCTGCTCTTCAGTCTTATCCGTAAAGCGTTTCTGGAAAATGAGTCCTGTGAGATAGGACGCGATCTTCAGATTGAAGGCCCCGACGACCATAAGGATCGGGTCCATGACGTTGGTGAAATAACCTGCTGCCAGGAGTCCGATGAAAAGCAGCATGCGGACGACCGCGCCGCCTCTCAGGCGGCCTTTGACGTGGGTCGCGCCCGGGTCCACGATACGCTCGATCTGATGACGGATCGCGAGATACCAGATCACCGCAAAGACACTGCCGACCAAAAGTCCCAGTAAAGCCTGCCATTTGCCCCGGTCCCAGACCGTCACATTCCCGTAGATGAAGAACAGGACGATCAATGCTTCCAGAAGGAAGAATCCCCCGATCAGAAGCAGGACTGTCCTTGTCGTTTTCTCCACGATACCTTCCGAACGTGCGGGATCATAGGGCAAAAGATTCTCTTCGTCCGGCTCCGTGTCCTCGTCTTCAAAGACCAGGTTCTCATCGATGAGTTTTTCGTAGTACTTATTCTTTCTCATCGTTCTTTTCCTGCGTCTTGTCTTCGGCCTTTCCCTTGGATTCCTCGTTCCAGCCGGCCATCAGGTCGTACTCTTCCTTCTGTTCATCGTTTTTGGGCATGAAGCGCCGGATGAAGTGCCAGGAGGCGGTAACGCCTCCCGCGATGCCCAGGACGGCGCCGATGATCACCAGAAAATGTGTGCCCAGTTTCCCGTCCAGCCAGATGCCCAGAAGCGTCATCAAGACGGTCGGAACGATAACGGAAAATCCGACCTGTGTGATCAGTATCAGGTATCTTGCGGGGCTCTTCGGGTCCATTTTCAGAGATCCAGGTTCACGGTCCTGCCGTCCGGCCTGTAGGCTTCAAAGCGGACGCCTGCGCGGCTCAGCATGCGTTTAGAGGCCTGCGTGCCGGGTGTGTCGGCATATTTGTCGTCTGCATAGACAAGCGATCGGATCCCGCTCTGGATAATGGCCTTCGCGCACTCATAGCAGGGGAACAGCGTCACATACATGCGGGCGCCTTCCAGATTGGCGTTCCGGCAGTTCAGAATGGCATTCAGCTCACTGTGGGTGGTGTAGAAGTACTTGTTGTCCTCGCCTTCTCTTGCCCAGGTGAATTCCGCATCCGGGATTCCGTTCGGGAAGCCGTTGTAGCCGACCGAAAGGATGCGGTTCTTGTCGCTGACGATGCAGCAGCCCACCTGCGTGTTGGGGTCTTTCGAGCGCATCGCGGACAGTTTCGCGATGCCCATGAAGTACTCGTCCCAGCTGATATAATCCGTGCGCTCGTACATGTTTCTCTCCTTTTTTCCAACGTTGAAAGAAAAAACGCGGTTTACTATCTGTCTGTTTCCGAGGTCCTCTTTAGGAGTTCTTCCGCCTGCACCTCGTTGCCGCCGGCCGCTTTCAGGAGCCGGTTCATAATGGCCGTCCCGATGTCCGCTTCCGAAAAATCTTCGGAATAGATCCTCGTGACCCCCATCGTGTCAAAATCTCTCAGGCAGGCAAAGAGATTGTGCGCAATGCTCATCGGTGAGCGAAGCGATCCCACAGAAAGGATCTTCCCGCACCGGTAAAGGTCCTGATGCTCGTCCACCGTCAGAATGCCGGTGCGTTCGTCCGCAAGCTCATTGACGGTCTCCGCCACGTCTTCCGTCTCTCCGGAAACGATCCACATTTCCGCGCGGGGAGCGTAATGACGGTATTTCATGCCTGGCGCCTTCGGGCGCGACACAAGCTCCTTATGAGCGATGATGTTTTCCGAAAGGATTGCCGGGTCGGTCAGTACCGGCCCGATCACGGAAGCCAGTTCTTCGATCGTGATCTTTCCCGGGCGAAGAAGCGTCGGCGCCTCTCCGGTCAGGTCAATGATCGTGGATTCCACGCCGATCGGGACGTCCCCCGCATCGATGATCAGATCCACCCGCCCCTGAAGGTCCTCCAGCACATGGGAAAAACGTGTGGTGGAAGGCCGGCCTGATCGGTTGGCCGAGGGTGCGGCCACGGGGCATCCGCAGTTTCGGAGCATGGCGTTGGCAAATGGATGCGAGGGCATCCGGAGCGCGACGGTCTGAAGGCCGCCGGTCGTCTCCATGGGCACCAGGCCCGATTTTGGAAGGATGATCGTCAAAGGGCCAGGCCAGAAGGCGTCCATCAAAGCCTTTGCTTTTTCGGGGATCTCCCGGACCAACGGTTTTACATCTTCCACGCTTCCGACATGGACGATCAGCGGATTGTCGGAGGGGCGTCCTTTTGCCGCATAGATCTTCCGAGAGGCCGAAGCATCCAGGGCATTGCCGCCAAGACCGTAAACGGTTTCCGTGGGGAAGGCGACGAGACCGCCTGAAAGAAGCACTTCCCTCGTACGGGCAAGCGCTCTGTCCAGGTCTTCTGCTTTCAGGATCTCCGTCCGAATCATCTTCCCTTCTTTTCTTCCGCCTTGTTTTTGGGCGAGAACAGCGCGAAAAAGCGGCCCGGGATCACGGATACAAGCGCAGTTCCAAGGACGATCGCGCCGCAGATGATAATGCTCTGCGCGGCCAGGACCGCGGCATCATGATAGTTTCCCCTGAGGAGATCGAACACCGAGAAGAACAACGTACATCCCGGCACGATGGGGATGATCCCCGGCACCAGGAAAACCGTCATCGGACACCTCTTGACTCTGGAGAACAGGAAGGAACAGAATGCGAGTCCGACGGATGCAAAGAATGCCGCAGGGCCGAGGCCCATTTTCGCATTGAACACCAGAAACACCAGCCAGCAGACTGCCCCTGTAACGCCGATAAACGGCATATGCCGCCAGGACACATGATACAGCATCGAAAAGCCTACCGTTGCAAAAGCGGCGGCCAGAACGCCAAAGGGAAAGGCGGGCGCATAGGTCAGGTTCAGGCTGACAGGGATCTCCACACCAGCCAGTTTAAAGAAGCCATAGACCAGGCCGGCGCCGGCGGCCAGCGCGGTAAATGTCAGTATCGCATTCAGAAGCCGGACCATGCCCGACAGGAAATCACCATAGCCGATGTCCCGGACACCGTTTGCGAAAGCCACACCGGGAACCAGAGGCATAACCGCGCCGATGAAAACAATGGGAACGGAAAGTTCTGCGCCGGGAATCAAAAGTACGGCGATAAAACTGGACAGCGCCATCACGACGCCGCCCGCCATATTGACGATCAGGCCGGGGATCCTGCCGCTAAGAAGGACGGCGACAGCATACGTCAGCGCGCCGGAAACGCCTGCCGCAAGCATGTCTTTCCAGTTCCCGCCGAACATCATGGAGAACAGCGCGACCGCAATAAAACATCCCAGTGTTCTCAATGCAAAATGATAGGGTCTGACCTTGCCGATCTCCTCAAGTTTCTTCCTTGCTTCGGGGACTGTGTACTTTCCGTCAACAATGTCTCTGGAAAGCTGATTGACCATGATCAGAAGGTCCAGCCGGGTGTCTCCGATGGGAACGGAACGGATCTCCGTCAGATTGGTGTTGCTCTCTTCATCGTAATAGGAAACCATCAGGCCGTTGGTCAGAGAAAAAGAAGATTTCCGGATGTCCAGGCCGTAATGACCGGCGATCATGACGACTGTTTCCTCTGCGCGTCTCGTTTCGGCACCGCATTGAAGCAGCATGGTGCCTGCGGAAAGCGCGGTATCCAGTATCTCTTCTCTTTCTTTGGCTGTCATGAAGAGCCTCCAAACCTTCCGTTCTGCCCATTTCTCGGGAAATCTCCAAAAGAGCGATGATATTTTACAATAAAACAACAGAAGATTCAACAGACGAAGGCGCTTTTGTCCGTTCAGACGACTCTGGTATAGCCTCCGGCGGCCTCTTTCTTGATGAGGCCTTTGATCTCCAGGGAAATCAGGATCTCCGGAAGGACCGTGAACGGAATGCCGGTCCTCTGATGCAGTGTTTCGGTATCCACGGGGCTTCGTCCGAGTTCTTCGAACAGCAGCTTCTCCAGTTCGTTCAGCCTGACGCGCGGCCGGTTTACGGTGTCTGTACCGACTTGAAGACCAAGGCGCTGGAGGACGTCTTCCGGGCTCAGAAGGATCTGTGCTCCGTCGCGGATCAGCCGGTTCGTACCTTCGGACATTCTGTCTCCTGCCCGTCCGGGTAACGAAAAGACCTCCCTTCCCTGCCGGTTTGCCAGTTCCGCGGTGATCAAAGAGCCCGAATTGGGCGCAGCCTCAATGATCAGAAGCACGTCGGAAAGCCCGCTGATGATGCGATTCCGGATCGGAAAATCGTATGGCATCGCCTGCCTCCCAAGCGGCCTCTCGGACACCACGACGCCCTGCTCTTTCAAAGCTGTGTAAAGGTCAATGTTCTCCCTGGGATAGCAGACGTCGACGCCTCCTCCCAAAACTGCGGCGTGGCGGCCATGTCCCTGAAGCGCGCCGCGTCCCGCATAGCCGTCCACACCCAGCGCCATGCCTGAGACGATCAGAAGCCCTTTTCTTGCCAGTTCTCGTCCGAAAAAAGAGGCCATGTCACGCCCGTAGGCGGTGCATCGCCGGGATCCGACGATCCCGGCGCTTGGCGCGTTCCAGTCCGGCGAAGGTCCCAGAAGAAACAATCCGAAAGGCGCGTCCTCGATCTCTGAAAGTCTTTTCGGATACTCTTCCTCCTCCCGTGTGACATATCGGATCCCTTTTTCCTGCATCTCCTCATACATGATTCGAAGTTTCTCCTCATCACGGCAGGCTTCATACTGGGCGCATTCCGCAATGCTCAGGAGAAAACCGGCCTTGAGAAGGTCTTCCGTATGCAGAAGAAACAGTTCCTCCGGATCTCCCGAAAGCGCGGTCATTTTCTCCAGTTTTTCATGAGGGAATGCCGTCAGATGATTCAAAAAGAAAAACGCCAGTTTACGTTCCATCCTAACCTCCGAAATATCGCCGGTCCAGCTGCCGGTATGAAATCGCCTCCGCCAGATGCCTCTTCGTGATCTCCCCTGAAGCATCCAGATCCGCGATCGTCCGGGCCACTTTCAGGATGCGGTCATGCGCTCTGGCGGACAGGCCGAGACTTTCAAACGCGTCCGAAAGCATCTCTTCCTCCTCTTCCCCCAGCCGGCAGTATTTCCGTATCCTGGCTCCTGAAAGCTGGGAATTGAAAAGGATCCCCTCCCCGGTATAGCGTTCTTTCTCGATCTCCCAGGCCTTTTGGACCATGGCGCGCATGGTTTCGGAATCAAGCCCCGGTTCTGCGCGTCTTAAGTCCTCTCCGGAGACTCTGGGCACTTCGATGGAAATGTCGATCCGGTCCAGAAGCGGTCTTGAAAGCCTGGAAAGATATTTCCGGACTTCCATTTCACTGCATTTGCAGCGGGAGCGGTCCGGATAATAGCCGCATTTGCACGGATTCATCGCGGAAACCAGCATGACCCGGGTCGGGAACAGATAGGATCCATGCGTTCTCGTGATCACGACCTGACGGTCCTCTAAAGGCTGACGCATGACTTCCAGCGTTGCCTTTGAGAACTCCGGGAGTTCATCCAGAAACAGAACGCCATTGTGGGCCAGGCTCATTTCACCGGGATGCGGAAAGACGCCTCCTCCGACCAGTCCGTTTGTGGAAATGGTATGGTGCGGCGACCGGAACGGACGGACCCGCACCAGCCCGCCGGAAGTCCCCAGCGTGCCTGCCACTGAGGCGATCTTGGTGCATTCGATCCGTTCTTCATTCGTAAGCGGCGGAAGTATCGTCGGAATGCGGCGTGCCGTCAGGGTTTTGCCTGTTCCCGGAGGACCGATCATGAGAAGCCCGTGCATCCCCGCGCTGGCGACGATCGCGGCCCTCTTCACGCTCTCCTGCCCCAGCACCTCTGAAAAATCTTCCGTAAAAAGCTCTTCCTCCCAATCCTCCCGTACCGTTTCCTCCCGGAAACACTCGTCAGGCGCGAGAACGAATCCCAGGACTTCCCGCAAAGAGTCAAAAGCATAGACCGGAAAGTCAGAGAATACGGCGGCTTCGCGTGCGTTTTCTTTCGGAACGATGCAGCCTTTCTTTCCCCTGCTGCGTGCCAGGATGACATGCGAAAGCGTCCCGCGTATCGGCCTCAGGGTGCCGTCCAGCGCCAGTTCTCCAAAAAACACAAAACCGTCCGTCATCTCCTGCGGAATGGTTCCGAAGGCGATCAGGATCGCCATTGCGATCGGAAGGTCGAAAGAGTTTCCGGACTTTCTGAGATCCGCCGGAGACAGGCTGACCGTCAGTTTCCCCGGCTCAGCCCGGATCCCGGAATTCTTCAATGCGGAACGCACTCTTTCCTTGGCTTCCCGGACCTCCTGACCCAGAAAACCCACAATGTCAAAGGACGGCAGGCCGTCCCCGTAATCTGCTTCCACCATTACCGGCTCTCCGTCGATCCCGATGATCGCGGAAGTCTCCGTTCGTCCGAACATAGGCATTTCCTCTCATTTTCTCCCCCTCATGGTAAAGGAATCCGTACGCCTCCATCAAGAAAGACCGGCGCCAAAGCGGCGCCGGTCGATAAAAGTTCATTCTTTTCAGGAACAGTTTGTACGGTTCTTTCTTGTTTTACAGACGAATTGTGACGGAAAGCGGAATTCAGACAGCAGGCGGGTGAAAGACGTTTATCTCCGCAGGTTTTCAATGATCGTCGCAACGCCCTGGCCGCCTCCGCAGCAAGTCGTCGCAATGCCGTAGCGGCCGCCCCTCCTCGCCAGTTCACGCATGGCAAACATCGCGATGCGGGGGCCTGATGCGCCGTTCGGATGACCATAGGCGATCGCGCCGCCGTTCACGTTCCATTTCTCCTGATCGATCTTCTTCCCGGTCTCTTCTTCCAGTTCCTTGATGACGCCCAGGTTCTGCGCCGCAAATGCTTCGTTGCATTCCCAGAGATCGATGTCATCCATCGTAAGGCCTGCGCGTTTCAGCGCGTCCTGGCTGGCTTTGACCGGTCCGAGGCCCATGATCTTCGGATCCAGCGCCGCATTGCCGGACTGCACAAAACGCGCAAAGGGTTCATAGCCCAGTTCTTTGGCCTTTTCTTCGGTCATGAGGAGCATCATGGCGGCGCCGTCGTTTCTTCCCGAGGCGTTTCCTGCGGTCACCACACCGCCGGGTTTGACGCTCCGGAGCGCCTGAAGCCCTTCCAGCGTGGTCTCCGGGCGCATGAATTCATCTTTACGGAAAATGATCTCCGGAGTCTTGCGGGTCGCCGGAATGACGACCGGAATCACTTCTTCGTCAAAATAGCCCTTCTCCCAGGCGGCTCTCGCACGGGCCTGCGAACGGCAGGCAAAGGCATCGCATTCTTCCCTCGTGATGCCAAGGAGCTTCGCCACGTTTTCCGCGGTGCTGATCATATCGAGATTGTCTTCATCCAGAGGCGTATGCTTCTGCGGCCAGTAGATCGTGGGAGGCGTCATCTTGTAGGGGTCGGACGCCATGGAGATCTTGGCAGGCACACGGCTGAACGATTCCGCGCCGCCCGCGATCATAATGTCTGCGTTTCCAAGCATGATCGTGGCCGCAGCCATGTTGATGGCCTCCAAACCTGATCCGCACTGACGCTCGATGAAATTCGTCCAGATTTCATATTTGTAGGGGATCTTGGATCCGAGGAGCGTGTAACGGGCGATGGCATGGGTCTCTTCCGCATAATAGGAACTTCCCATATAGAAACCTTCGATCCTTCCGCCTCGCTCCAGGATCTGCGTCTTCTGAAGCAGCGCATCCAGTGCAAAATGGCCAAGACTCGTCAGGGAAAACTGCTTCAGGGAACCGCCGATCCTGCCGAAGCCGGTACGGACGCCATCCACCAAAACGACATTTCTCAACATATGATTCAGCCTCCTCTTCCTTTCATCTCACGATCGTAAGGACAAGACTCCGATGAACATGCTGATTCATAACTAACACACTATTCCCGGAGATGTCAATGGAATACGGTCCTGTTGTTTCTGGACAAAACTTCATTCGGACTCCGGAAAGACTTGCATGTGCTTTTCTCAGTCCTTATAATAAAGAACATCAGAGAAAGCCCGGCTCATCATGTTTTTCGGGAGGAACGTATGAAAAGACCTTTGGAAGGGATCCGCATTCTGGAGCTCTCGACCTTTGTGGCCGCGCCTGTGACAGGAAGGCTTCTTTCGGATCTGGGCGCCTCTGTCATCAAGATCGAAGCCCCTCAGGGAGATACCTGGCGGCTGACCGGCGTCAATTATGTGCCGACTCATTTCAGCGCAGACGAAAACCCGGTATTTGACATCTATAATGCCGGGAAGAAAATGATCTCGCTGAATCTGAAGACGGAAGACGGCAAACGCGCCTTTCACAGACTGCTTCAGGATTCCGACGTTTTCCTGACCAACACCCGGGAGGCAGGGCTCAGGCGGCTTGGAATTTCCTATGACGACCTTAGAAAGGACTATCCGAGTCTCATCTACGCTCAGGTGACCGGTTTCGGGCGAAAGGGGCCTGACGCGGATATCCCGGCATTCGACACCACTGCTTTCTGGTCCAGGACAGGATTTATGCATGACATGGCTGTCATTCAGGATGACGGCTCCTATGTCCCTGTTTATCCGCCTTCTGGAGTCGGTGATTCTGTGACTGCCTACGTCCTGATCATCCAGATACTGGCGGCTCTGATGGACCGCGAGAAGACCGGAAAAGGCCAGCGGGTGGAGTCCTGTCTGTATCACACCGGCATCTTCACCATGGGTACCATGCAGATCCAGACACAGCGCCCGTTCGGCAGAAAATATCCGTTCAAACGCATGTACCATTCGCTGCCGGGCGGGTATTATCAGTGTAAGGATGGAGAATATCTCTTCATCGCCACCGGGATGGTCCAGAAACTGATGGGACAGATGAGTCAGGCGATCGGAAGGCCCGAACTGGCTTCCGATCCGCGATATGCCACGGCTGAAGCGCGGAGCGCGCACCGGGAGGAACTATACAACATTTTCCGGGAGGCCTTCCTCACAAAGACCGTGGACGAATGGCTTGCGATCGCAAAGGAACTGGACTTTGCCGCCGTCAAATACATGAGCTTCGCGGACATTTCCGAAGATGAACAGGCTCTGGCCAACGGTTTCCTCGAGGACGTCACTTTCAGAACGGGAAGGACTGAAAAGATGCCCAGGGCACCGTTCCATATGGAATCCATTCCGGAGTCGGAACTGGTTACCGTTCCCGCGCCTTTATGCGGTCAGGATACGGAAGAAGTGCTCTCTTCTGTCGGGTTTTCCAAGGAAGAGATCCAGAGAATGAAAGAGAACGGGGCTGCCTACAGCCCGTCGGGAAACAACTGACAGGAGGTTATGATGTACGATTTCTCAGAACGTAATATCGTCGTTACAGGAGCTGCCCAGGGAATCGGGAGAGCGATCGCGGAAGCATTTCTGAAGAACAATGCCAGATGTGTCGTCCTTCTGGACTGGAATCAGGAGAAAGTCCTGGAGACGCAGAAAGAACTGGATCCGGAGGGTAACCGGACGCTGGCATGCGGAGTGGACGTTTCAGATCAGGAAAAAGTGCACGAAGTCTTTACGGCACTGTACGAAAAACTCGGACGCATCGACGTGCTGGTCAACAATGCGGGAATCAATCGGGACGGGATGTTCCACAAGATGACCTCCGAGCAGATGCACGCGGTGATGAACGTGAATTTCTTCGGAACCTACAACTGCACGGCAGAGGTCATCAAGGCGATGCGCGATCAGGAATATGGACGCATCATCAACATCTCTTCCACTTCTGCGCATGGTAATGTAGGGCAGGCGAACTATGCAGCTTCCAAAGCGGCGGTCAACGGGCTTACCAGAACGCTTGCGCTGGAATCCGCACGGAAAAACATCACGGTCAACGCGGTCGAGCCGGGTTTCATCGATACGGATATGCTCCGAACCATTCCCGCCGACAAGCTGGAAGCAAGGCTGAAGGCCATTCCCCCGCAGCGTTTCGGGCAGCCGGAGGAACTGGCCGCCAGCGTCTTGTTCCTTGCAAGCGATGAGGCTTCCTGGGTGAATGGGCACATCATGATCACCAGCGGGGCGACCAAAGTGGTGTGATCCGTTACTCCAGTTTCATACTGCGGAGAACTTCCCCGCTCTCTACATCCTTCAGGTAAAAAGTACCGTCCTCATACACGGCGTAGGAATGGACAGGGCCGTCTTTCGGGATGGATACGGAGCCCGGATTGATGAAGTAGAAATCATTTACCTTCTGAAGCGCCTTGACGTGCGTGTGTCCATGCAAGAGCACGTCGCCGGGGTTATGGGGAAGCATGATCTGCTCGTTGTAGAGATGTCCGTGGGTGAGGATCCATTTTCTGCCGTCGATCCAGGTCATGAGATAATCGGACATGATCGGAAACTCCAGAACAGTCTGGTCGATCTCCGCGTCGCAGTTGCCGCGTACGGCAAGGATCCGGTCTTTATACTGATTCAGAAGCTTTGTGAGGTTGATTGTGGAATACTCCTCCGGGAGCGCATTCCGCGCGCCATGATAGAGAAGATCGCCGAGGAGCATCAGTTCCTCGGCTTTCTCTTCTTCAAAGCGCTCGAAGAGTTTCTGTCCGTAATAAAATGAACCGTGAAGGTCCGAAGCAATCATGATCTTCATTTGTCCGTTTCCTCCTCGATGGGCGTTTCAATGTTTTCTTCATCCTCCGGAATCGAGACCTGCGGCAGTTCACGCACCGACGACAGTCCGAACTGGCGAAGAAAATCTTCCGTCGTTCCGAACAGGATAGCCCTGCCGGGCGCGTCCTGGCGGCCGCATTCCTGGATGAGGCCGAATTCCACCAGACGGTTGACCGCGTAATCACTGGAGATGCCGCGAATGTCGGCGATCTCCTGCCGGGTCACCGGCTGCTTATAGGCAATGATCGAAAGCACCTCAAGAAGCGTCCCTGTCATGGTCGGTCTGACCGGGCTTTCCGCAGTCTTGCGAAGCGCTTCAAAGTACGCTCTTTTGGTCCGCAGCTGCCACGCGTCTTCGAGCCGGATGAGTTCCAGACCGGAATCCGGTCTTTCGTATTTCTCCTGAAGAGCCCGCGCGGTCTCTTCGACTTCTTCCGGGGACAGCGTCAAGGCCTCCGAAAGGACGCCCTCCGGCACGGAATTGCCCATGGCAAACAGAACAGCTTCAAAAGCCGCCATGCGTTCTTCCTTCGAAGGGAGCTTCTGCTCTTCTGTCGGGTTTTCCCCGGCGAACGCCTCGTTCATTTCTTCATTCTGATCAGTCATATTGTTTCAGTTCCTCTTGTGGGATGCCTTCTTTACAGTCTTCATTCCAGGTCATCGTGATCTCGCCGAAAGGCTTGTCCTGGTTGACCTCGATCTGGCCGATCCGGATCAGTTCCAGACATGCCAGGAAGGTGACAATGACTTCCTGCCGGGTCTTCTGCTTTGAGAGCAGGGACCGGAAAGAAAAGGTCTTCTTTTTCTTCCCGTATTTCAGCACATAGGACAGACGGTCCGCGATACGCACAGGTTCTCTTTCGATCTTGCCGAAATCCGAATGTCTCGCATCGACGCTGTCCTTTTTCCTTTGAAGCACGGAAAGGAAAACTTCCCGAAGCATTTCCTCCGAGATGCCGCCCATCAGTTTGTCGAGATCCGGCTTCGGACGTTCCGTGAGAAGTTCTTCCGGAATACTCTCCTCTTTATAGAAAATGCCCTCGCACTCCTGATACCAGTTTCCCAGTTCCTGCGAGACCCGCTTGTACTCTTTGTACTCCTGAAGCCGTCTGGCAAGTTCCGCCCTCGGGTCGATCTCCTCGCCCTCTTCATCCTTCTCTTTGGGAAGAAGCATTCTGGCTTTGATGTCCAGAAGTGTGGATGCCATGACCAGAAAGTCCGAGAGCGTTCCCAGATCCTCTTCCGACATCTTCGCCACATAGTTCAGATACTGATCCGTGATGGAGGAGATCGGAATGTCGTAAATGTCGACCTTGTCCTTTTCGATCAGCTGAAGGAGAAGGTCCAGCGGGCCTTCAAACGCATCCAGTTTAAAATCCAGTGTTTCAGCCATATGGTTTCCGGTCCTTTCAGGGAGCCGTTTTTGTGTGTTTCAGCGTGACCAGAACGACCTCCGGACGGTCAAAGAGACGCACATTGACGGAATGGGTCCCCAGTCCCGCGCTCACGATGCCGGCCTTCCCTTTCGTATGGAAAATGCCCTGGCACCGCGGATAGAAGAACTGGTACTGCGGCGTCATGAGCCCGCGGCCGAAAAGGCGTATCGTCCCGCCGTGAAAGTGTCCCTCGAGGGTGAGATCCGCCCCCCAGTCCGCGGCTTCTTCCAGATAAAGCGGTGAATGTAGAAGAAGCACCGTGAAGCGGCCGGCGGCTTTCCGCCCGATATTTTCTTCAAAATAGCCGTCCGGAAGCGGTCTCTTCGGGCCGGCCTTGTAAGCGTCTAAGGGGAGATCAAGTGCAGAAACAAGGATCTCTCCGCCCCGGACCGGGAACGGAACCGTTTCATTTCGAAGATAACGTACGCCGTGTTCGTTCAGGAGCTCCCGAAACGCCGGCTCCCAGTCCGGCTTCTTCTCACTGAGTCTGAGCATCTTCTGCTCGTGGTTTCCGGAAGCATAACAGACCGGAACGCCTTTCGGAAGGCCTGAAAGCAGTGAGCGGAGCGCCTTACGGTCTTTTTCGGCGCTCCTGAATTTTGTCATCATGTCGCCGCCCAGAAGCACGAGATCGCAGGGCGTCTCCCGAAGGATCCTGTATAAGGCCTCGTTGTCCCGGGGAAAGATCTTCCCGTGAAGGTCCGAGAGGAACAATATCCGAACATCCCCTGCCTCTTCGGGGATCTCCGGCGAAGAGATCTCATATTCTGCCCGTACAGGATGCACTCTTTCCCATTCCGAACGGATGAGAAGCGCAATGCCCGTGATTACGAGGATTCCAAGTGCGATCCAAAGCGGCCACATATCATTTCAGGACGCGGGCCAGGAACAGAAGTTCCCGCTCGGTCGCCTCCGTCGTGCCGAAATCGCCCCGGTAAGCCAGAAGCTTTTCGTAGGCCTGCTCATAATCACACTCCTTTTCGAGGAGAATGATCTCGTTCCAAAGCGCGGATCTTAAGACTTCCCGGTCGCCGAAAGACTGCACCCGTTTAAGGAGTTCGCGCGCTTCGTTGTCCTGGCCGGAAACGATCTTCAGGATCATGTACGCGGAATACACTTCCGCGGTCTCTTCCCCTCTTTTGAGAAGATCCGTGTAAATGGCTTCCGCCTCCTGATACTTTCCGTTCCGTGTATAGAGCGATGCCTCCGCGAGTTTCGCGCCCACGGAAGATTCGCCTGAAAGAGAGATCTCCGCCTCCGAAAGTCTTCCGGCACGCGCATAATACTCTCCTCTGGTCATCTCGAAGGTGCCGCCTTCGCCGGTCAGCGAGAGTCCTTCTTCAAAGTACCGTACCGCCGAGCTGTAGCTCCCCGCGTCGACACAGGCATTATAAATATAAAGATAATGAGAGGGCTTCTTGTCCGCCTGTCCCCCGACCAGGTCGAAATACTGATCAGCCGCGGAAAACTGATGCAGTCTGAGGTAACATTCTCCCGCAAGGACCAGATGCGCTGTTGCGTGATCATTTGCGGATATGAGAATGTTCAGTTCCTGAACCGCCTCTTCATAGGCGCCGGTCTTCATGAGCGCCGACGCGATGAAGCCGCGCGCCTCCAGGATCAGCACGTCTTCCGGCTCATCTTTCTTGTCTTCTTTCTTGTCCTTCTCTTCAGGAAAAGAATTCCGGAGCACCAGGATCGCATTCGGATAATCTCCGGTCAGGTAAAGGCAGATTCCCTCTCTCCTCAGGATGCGCTTGTCGGAAGGCGAAAGCACACGGGCTTTGGAGATCATTTCCGCCGCATGCTTCGAATCTTCCAGCATTTCATAACAGAGCGCCATGTCCGCATACACCACCGGATCGTCGTTTCCCTGCGAGACGGAAAGCTGAAGATTCTTCAGTGCTTCCTGATACTTTCCCTCTCCGTACAGCCGGATCCCTTCTTTATAGGACTTTCCTGCCTCATTCGCGCAGCCGGAAAGAACGGTGCAGAAAAACACCGCGGCCAGGATAAAACAGATGATCGGTCTCTTCTTCATGTATCCTCTTCCTTCAGCTCGCGAAGCCTCTGAAAAAGCGTCCACTTTTTGTAGGCTGTCGCTACCGGGTAGGCCGAACCGGCCTCTTCCTCTGTTGCGAAAACGGCATCCTTCAGAAAATCCGGAACGGGGTCTTCCATTGGAAGAATCACGAGCCAGGCTTTCATATGCCATTCGAGATGCGTGAAAATGTGTTTCGCGTCCTTTAAGGGGCGTATCACAGCGTTTTTGCCGAAGCGCGCGCGTACGTCCTCTTCGTTCAGCTTCCCCTGACACTCCGGAAGCCCGTACAGGCCTGAAAGCAGGCCTTTCCGGCTGTTTCTGAGAAGCGCCAGAGATTCTCCCCTCCGAACGATGAAGACCGTTTTATCCACGGTTTCGCGCGCCTTCCTGGGGCTCTTCACAGGCAGTTCCCCGGTCAGACCGTTCCGGAAGGCTGCGCATCGTTCTTTCCAGGGGCACTCCGCGCATTTTGGCGCGCTGTTCGGGAGACAGATCAGTGCGCCAAGTTCCATCAGTGCCTGATTCAGCATTCCCGGATCCCGCGTTTCTTGTAAAGTCCATGCCTTGAGAAAGCCATGGAGCTCCTCTTCCATCCAGAGCCGGGTCTTCTGATCGGAAATGTCTTTCCTGCTGCCCGTGAATCTGGAAAGCACCCGAAGCACGTTCCCGTCGGCCACGGGTTCCGGCCGGTGCATGGCGATCGAGAGGATCGCCCCGGCAGTATAACGGCCAATGCCCGGAAGGTGAAGGAGCGCGCTACGGTCTTCAGGGATCTCTCCCCCATGTTCACGGACGCAGATCTCCGCCGTACGCTTCATGTTCCGGACGCGGCTGTAGTAGCCAAGCCCTTCCCAAAGTTTCAGGAGGCGTTCTTCCGACGCTTCGGAAAGTGACTTTAGGTCCGGAAGCTCCTGTATGAATCTGAGATAATACGGCGTCGCGGTCTCCACGCGGGTCTGCTGGAGCATGATCTCCGAAACATAGACATGGTATGGAGACGGATCTTCCCGCCAGGGCATTTTCCGCATGTTCGTCCCAAACCATGAAAGAAGGCTCTCCGCCGCAGCATTATCCAAAATCATAGCAATTTATAATAGCATAGTTCGAAACGGAAAATCAACCGCCGGACATGGATTCCGCCCGCCTGATTCCATTGACAAAGCCTTGGAAAAAGGGTAGATTTTAGATAGACTCACGGCTTGCGGCCGTGCAGGAAAGATGATCTGGAGGATATCAGAATGGACATCAGAGAGATCCTGAAAAAATGTGATCACACGCTATTGAAACAGGAAGCCACCTGGGCAGACATCAAGGCGATCCTGGATGACGGCATCCGCTTCGAGACCGCTTCCGCCTGCATTCCTGCATCCTACGTCGAGCAGGCCAAAAAGTATGTCGGCGACAGACTTCAGATCTGCACGGTCATCGGTTTCCCGAACGGCTATTCCACAACACCGGTGAAAGTCATGGAGACCATGGACGCTGTCAAGAACGGCGCGGACGAGATCGACATGGTCCTGAACATCGGCTGGCTCAAGGACAAAAAGTATGATGAGATCCTTGCGGAGATCAATCTGATCAAAGCGGCCTGCCAGGGGCGGATCCTCAAGGTCATCATCGAGACCTGCCTTCTGACCGATGATGAGAAGGTGAAGATGTGCGAGATCATCTCCGCTTCCGACGCGGATTTCATCAAGACCAGCACCGGTTTCTCCACCGGCGGCGCCACGAAAGAAGACGTTGCGCTCTTCAAAGCGCACGTCACAAACGGCAAGCACATCAAGGCGGCCGGCGGCATCGCTTCCATTCAGGACGCGGAAGATTTCATCAATCTTGGCGCGGAAAGACTTGGCACCAGCCGTATCGTGAAGATCGTCAAGACCGAGGGTCTTCTTTGACAGATCTGTTGTAAGCGTCTCCAAAAGGAGGCGCTTTGTTTTCAATTCATAAGGAGGCTTAACATGGCTGAGAAGCACTATCCCACCCCGCACATCAACGCGCGCCCCGAGGACTTCGGAAAGACCGTCCTCATGCCCGGCGACCCGCTTCGTTCAAAGTATATCGCAGAACATTTTCTGAAAGATCCTGTCCTTGTGAACAACGTCCGCGGCGTTCAGGGCTACACCGGAACCTACGACGGCACGAAGGTTTCTGTCATGGCCTCCGGCATGGGCATTCCCTCGATCGGCATCTATTCCTACGAGCTCTTCAATTTCTTCGGCGTGGAGAATATCATCCGTGTCGGATCCGCCGGCGCGATCCAGGAGAAGATCCATGTGCGTGACATCGTGATCGCGGAAGGCGCCTGCACGAACTCGAACTTTGCATCTCAGTTCCACCTTTCCGGAACTTTCGCCCCGATTGCGGATTATACGATACTTCGGACCGCCGCCGATCTGGCCGAGGAAATGGGCCTTCGTTATCACGTGGGCAACATCCTTTCGGAAGACAACTTCTATTCCGACGAGCTGCACTTGCCCGCAGAGCAGCGTGCGATCTCCCGTTGGCAGAAAATGGGCATCATGGCCCTTGAGATGGAAGCTGCCGCGCTGTATATGAATGCCGCACGCGCCGGAAAACGCGCGCTCGGGATCATGACGATTTCCGACCATATCCTGACCGGCGAGGTCACCACTGCGGAAGAACGCCAGAATTCCTTCACCGATATGATGGAGCTTGCGCTCAGGACCGCCGTCAAGCTGGATAAACTGTAAAGATTGCCTGTTTTCGTTCCGGAGGAAGATGAGATGAAGAACGGCGAGAACAAGAGTCAAGAGCCTTTCGCTCTGGTTTCAGAGGAAGAACTGTGCCGTGCCGCGCTGGATGCGATGACTTACGCCTATGTGCCCTACTCGAAACACACTGTGGGCGCAGCGCTTCTGACACCGGACGGCAAAATCTATAAGGGCTGCAACATCGAGAACGCGGCTTACGGCCCCACAAACTGCGCAGAGAGGACTGCGGTCTTCAAAGCCGTTTCCGAAGGGGACCGTTCCTTCTCGGCCATCGCCATCTGCGGCGGACTGGAAGGAAACGTCACGGGCATCTTCCCGCCCTGCGGCGTCTGCCGTCAGGTCCTGAGAGAATTCTGCTCCCTGGATATGCCGGTGCTTCTGGTTTCCTCTTCCGAACCACTCCGGTATGAGCGCTTAACGCTGGGTGCGCTTCTTCCGTATTCTTTCGGACCGGAAAACCTCTGAGCAGCTGTTTATGAAAAAACCGCGGGGCACTGCCCCGCGGCTTTTTCATGTCTGTCTTCGGTCTCAACGGCTTTCGGGACTCCATCTGTCCATGAGCAGCGGCATGAAGATCCCGCCCTGTACGGTACGGGCAATGAAGCACTCGCTTGAACCGGTCTCTGTGTCGTAATGATCGGAGAATGGCACTCTGGTCGGTGTTTCATGGAGATACCGGAGCACCGGCGCGATCATGGCTTTTCGCTGCGATTTTGTGCCCATAGACGCTGTCCACAGGATCCAGTCCGTTTTCCCGATCGCGGAGCGGCTGTCCAGCGGCAGGCCGTAGGCATTCATTTTCTGGAGATAGCTTTCGATCTCCTTCTCATAGAACATATCAGGAAGAAATCCCCAGCCGAACAGTTTGTCCCAGACCAGGTTGTATTTCACGCTCCAGCCCTCTTCATCAAAGCTCAGCCAGGTCTTTCCGGCTTCACCTGCGCGCCGGAGCCAGTTCTCTGACATCCGCCGGGCAGTTTTCATGACTTCGTCAGATCCTTCTTCTCTTCCGATCGCCCTCAGGATCTCGCCGAAGGCCGCAACGCCGAGAAATGCTTTCGCGGAGAGGTTCACATTTCGCGCCAGATGGCCGGCAAAGTCATCCGTGCACAGCTGGTTGCCCGGGTCTTCTCCGTTCTGGATCAGATAGCGACACCATTTTTCAAGAAGCGGGAGTTCCTGTTGTGCGAGCCTGTAATCTCCGTCTGCCTTTCCGGCCGCCGCCAGCATGAGCAGCATGTCGGCGCTCTCTTCCAGCGGCATCTGTTTATTGGGATCGTAGAGATCCGCGGACGCAGGGTAGAGATAATAAGGCGCCAGCGTGTTTCCGTCCTGCTGATGCTTCGGACGGTATCTGGACGCATACTGCTGTCCGTAGAGGATTGGGTAGCGGCCCGCGTCATGCGGTGCGAAATCAAAGGTCCACGCAGGCATTTTCGCCGTCCGGAACACTGGCCGGCACATGGCACGGACCAGTTCAGGCGCATACAGGAGGAATAACGGCACAGACGGATAGCTGACGTCTACCGTCGCCGCGCATCCATTGGAATCATTCTCTTTGGATATGAAAAGGAGTTCTCCGTCCGGACTCTCCACGAGTTTATGACCCGCGATGGTCTGCCGATAAGAAGCAGCTGTGAGTTCTTGAAGCGCCTTGCCGCCGGATTTCGCCGCCTCCTTCATCAATTGTGTGTCGAACGCATCGCACCGAGTCAGGATCTCTTCTCTTCTGTCCCGGAATTCCAGAAGCGCGTCCACGATGGATTTGCCGTTACGGGCATAATAGGCCGGTAAAAGCCGCCCGAAGTAATTGATCGAGGCCGTGTCGTCAAAGCCGATCAGAATATGGGAACAAAATGGCACTGCGGCTTTCTTCTTCACTTGAAGAAGCACGTGCACACCCGAAGGGTCGTTATCGATCGGATCCTCCGATGCCAGGAAAACATGACCCCAGTCTGCGCTCAATCGGTCTCCGCATCCGGAAAGCGGCATCTGTCTCACCCGGCCCATGTAGCCGATGTTCAGCTCACCAACCGTAAACTGATCCTGCCTCATCTCCGGTTCGATCTCTCCCGAATGGCAGAGATCCGCGGTCACCTGAAAACAGAGTTCTGCCTCATGAGGCTCACCGTCAGCCGATTCCACAGAGAGTTCGAGAAATGTGACAGGTGTAGAGAGGATTTCCAGATCATCCGGAAGAAGCGGTGACGTAAAGCTCATGTGAAGCCTTACGCCCAGCGCTTCTAATGTATAGCGTGTGGACAACGGCGTCACGTCAAGCGCTGTCATCTTCATGGCCTGCCTTCCTCGTTTGCCGAGGAAGCGACGCTGTACGCC
>DBVJ01000029.1:0-285 GCA_002308115.1 Lachnospiraceae bacterium UBA1267 | reverse complement strand
TGTGTCGGTTCCATTCCCGAATGCCAGATCGAGAAGTAAGGATCATGTGTGATGATCGGATATGAAGGCAGTTTCGCGACAGCCATAATAGTATCCCCCCCGCATTTCTTTCCGACATTATAGCCCCGCCCCGTCCACATTGCAATCCGCGGCCGCCCGCACGCTGACACGTCTTTGCCGCCCCGGCGTGCTTGTTTCGTATGCCCCCGGCCTGTATGCGCCTTTTTGTATCCCCCCGGTTCACGCTCTCCCTCTCGGGGACACATGCACTCCGCTCACTCCTAC
>DBVJ01000070.1:7979-8421 GCA_002308115.1 Lachnospiraceae bacterium UBA1267 | reverse complement strand
TTGGGTAAGTTTTCTGTGGAGGCCTTATGGAACTTCTGGAGAAGCGAATCGAACAGGACGGAACCGTGATCGGGACCGATATTCTGAAGGTGGACTCATTTCTGAATCACCAGATCGATGTAGCGCTTTTACGGGAGATGGGCCGCGAATGGAAACGCCTTTACGAGGGAGAGAAGATCACGAAGATCCTCACCATTGAAGCATCCGGCATTGCGCTGGCATGTCTCGCGGCAGAGGAATTTGAAGTCCCCGTGGTCTTTGCGAAGAAGAGCCAGTCCCGAAACGTCGTCGGAGAGGTCTTTAGGACCAGGGTCGCTTCTTTTACACACGGATGCGTCTATGACGTAGTCGTTTCGAAGAAGTACCTGAATCCGGACGACAGGGTGCTGATCATCGATGACTTCCTTGCGAACGGCGCCGCGTTGTGCGGACTGTGTGATCT
>DBVJ01000070.1:0-7878 GCA_002308115.1 Lachnospiraceae bacterium UBA1267 | reverse complement strand
CGGATCGCCGCGATGGACGAGAAGACCGGCATCACATTTGTCCACTGAGAGCGGACTTGACAACCGAACAGACGATATAAGTCATTAATATGGTTTGACGTTTCTACCCGCGGCCGTAAACTGCGGACTATCGGAAAAATGGAAGACAGCCGAGAGGCCGTTTCTTTCCATTTTCATCGGCAGGGGGAACGTCACAAGACGTTCCCCCTTGAATTTGCCGGGAACAGAAGAAGATCATAAACCGAAATGGTTTTTGATAAATATTTTTTCTTTGGGAGGAGAAAAGATGAAGAAGTTTTTTGCGTTTATGCTCGCGTGCCTGATGGTGCTTTCTCTCGCGGCCTGCCAGAACGGCGGCAAAGAGTCGGAAAAGCCGGATGACACAAAGAAAGTCAAAGTTGGCTTCATTTTCCTGCATGACGAAAACTCTACCTACGACAAAAACTTTATGGACGCCGCGAAGGCTGCCTGTGAAGAACTCAAGGTCGACTACATTCTGAAGACCAACGTCGACGAGAGCGATGCCTGCTATCAGGCCGCCGCCGATCTGGTCGACCAGGGCTGCAACATCGTTTTCGCGGATTCCTTCGGTCATGAGTCCTACATGATCCAGGCCGCGAAGGACTTCAAGGATGTCGAGTTCTGCCACGCGACCGGCACCCGCGCCCATACGGAAAACCTGAAGAACTATCACAACGCGTTTGCAACGATCTACGAAGGCCGCTTCCTGGCAGGCGTTGCCGCCGGCCTCAAGCTGAAGGAAATGATCGACGCGGGCAAGATCACCGCGGATCAGGCCAAGACCGGTTATGTCGGAGCCTATACCTATGCGGAAGTTGTTTCCGGCTACACCTCTTACTATCTCGGCATGAAGTACATCGTTCCCGAAGTCACGATGGAAGTGCAGTTCACCGGTTCCTGGTATGATGAAGCCAAGGAAAAAGAAGCTGCTGAGAAGCTGATCTCCGACGGCGTCGTCCTGATGTCCCAGCATGCGGACTCCATGGGTGCCCCGACCGCCTGCGAGAACGCCGGCATCCCGGATGTTTCCTACAACGGCTCTACCGCTTCGGCCTGCCCGAACACCTTTATCGTTTCTTCCAAGATCAACTGGGCTCCGTACTTCAAGTACATCGTCGGCTGCGTCCAGGAAGGCAAAGCCATTGATACCGACTGGTGCGGCACGCTTGCCAATGAAGCCGTTCAGTTGACCGAAGTCAATGAGAAGGCAGCCGCGGCCGGCACCGCCGCCAAGATCGCGGAAGTCAAGGCTCTTCTGGAAGCCGGCAAGCTTCATGTTTTCGATACCGCGACCTTCACGAAGGACGGCGCGAAGCTTGACAGCTACATGGCCGACGTGGACTCCGACGACGCCTACACGCCCGACACCGAAGTCATCAAAGACGGTTACTTCCATGAGTCTGAATTCCGCTCGGCTCCGTATTTTGACATCCAGATCGATGGCATCACGCTGCTGAACGTGGCATTCTGATCATCCGAAGAGATGGGCTTCCGGTCTTCCGGAAGCCCATTCCGGTTACTGATACACGGGCGGCAGCTGAATGATCTCAGTCTGCCGCACCGTGTTCATTGCTCTCAGGAGCACTGTCAGGGAGGAAGTTTGGATGCCTGAGAAAAAGGTCGCGCTTGAACTCAAGAACATCACGAAAGCCTTCGGCGGCAAGGTCATTGCCAACGACCATGTCTCCATGGACATCAGATACGGAGAGATTCTCTCCGTGCTCGGCGAGAACGGAAGCGGCAAGACGACGCTGATGAACATGATCGCCGGCATTTATTATCCGGACGAAGGAGAGATCTTCGTCAACGGAGAGCCTGTGACCATTGCGGATCCCAAGGATGCCTTTGCCTGCGGGATCGGCATGATCCACCAGCATTTTAAGCTGGTCGACCTCTTTACCGCGACCGAGAACATCATTCTCGGACTCAAAGAAAAAGGTCCTTATAACCTGAAGAAAGCCGCAAAACGCGTCCGCGAGATCAGCGAACAGTACGGCTTTAACATTGATCCGAACAAAAAAGTCTATCAGATGTCCGTCTCCGAGAAGCAGACCGTTGAGATCATCAAGGTGCTGTACCGCGGAGCGGATATTTTGCTTTTAGATGAGCCTACCGCGGTCCTGACGCCGCAGGAGACCCGGAAACTTTTCGACGTGCTCCGCCGCATGCGTGACGCCGGCAAGGCTATTGTCATCATTACCCACAAGCTGAACGAGGTGCTGGAGCTTTCAGACCGCGTTGCCGTGCTTAGAAAGGGCGTGCACATCGGAACCGTGGAGACGAAGGACGCCACCGTCAAGTCTCTCACGGAAATGATGGTCGGTGAAAAAGTGGATCTGAACATCGAGCGTCCGCTGCCTGAAAACCCGGAAGAGCGTCTGATCGTCGCACATCTAAGGGTCATGGACCGGAACGGATACAGCGTGCTGGACGACGTCAGCTTCACCGCTTATTCGGGAGAGATCCTCGGCATTGCAGGTATTGCGGGATCCGGCCAGCGTGAACTTCTGGAGACCATTGCAGGTCTGCAGCCGATCACGTACGGCGGCATCCAGTACATCACGCCGGGCACCGGCAAGATCGAACTTCTCAGGGATCTTACGCCGCTTCAGATCCGAAATCTCGGCGTGCGGCTTTCCTTTGTCCCTGAAGACCGTCTGGGCATGGGGCTTGTGGGCAACATGGACATTACGAACAACATGATGCTTCGTTCCTACCGGAAAGGTCCGACAGTCTTTCTGGAGACGAAAGAGCCGCATGATCTGGCGGAGAAGATCGTGGATGATCTTCAGGTCGCGACGCCTTCCATCGAGACACCGGTCCGAAGACTTTCCGGCGGCAACGTCCAGAAGGTTCTGGTAGGGCGTGAGATCGCTGCGGCGCCGACCGTTCTCATGGCTGCCTATCCGGTCCGCGGTCTGGATATCAACTCGTCCTATCTGATCTATAAGCTTCTCAACGAGCAGAAGAAAAACGGCGTCGCCGTGATCTTTGTCGGCGAAGACCTGGACGTTCTGATGGCGCTTTCCGACCGGATCCTCGTCATCGGTCAGGGACAGGTCGCAGGCATTCTCGACGCCAGGACTGCGGACAAGGAAGAGATCGGCCTTCTGATGACGAAAGGCAGAACGGAAGACCATGGAGAAGAGTATAAGAAACATCTGGCTTCAGTGAGAGGAGGGCATCACAAATGAGAGAACCGCTGTTCCACATTGTGAGACGGAATTCCTCTTCACGCATGAGAGGATGGGCCGTCCGCGGCATCGCGATCCTGGCCGCCGTGCTGCTTTCCGGGCTTCTGACCTTCCTGGTCACCGGCCTGAACCCGCTGGAAGTCTACAGCAAGATGATCCAGGGCAACTTCGGCTCGACCCGGAGGATCTGGGTGCTTCTTCAGAATACCGCGATCCTCCTCATCATCGCACTCGCACTGACACCGGCCTTCAAAATGCGCTTCTGGAACACCGGCGCCGAAGGCCAGGTCCTTATCGGCGGTTTCGGCGCGGCGCTCATGATGCGCTTTGTCGGCGCCAGTCTTCCGAATGCGCTTCTGATCCCGCTGGAACTTCTGGCAGCCATTGCCGCGGGCGCGCTCTGGGGCTTCATCCCGGCATTTTTCAAAGCCAAATGGAAGACCAATGAGACCCTGTTCACGCTCATGATGAACTATGTGGCCATTCAGATCGTCTCCTGGTTCTGCACTTTGTTCGCGGTTCCGAAAGGCTCCGGCCAGCTGGGCATCCTGAACCAGTCCACAGAAGCCGGATGGCTTCCGACGCTGTTCGGGCAGAAATACATGATGAATGTCATCATCGTCGTCGCGGTGCTCATCTTCGTGTTCATCTATCTGCGCTTTTCCAAGCATGGATATGAGATCAGCGTTGTCGGTGAATCCGAGAAGACCGCGCGCTATGTCGGCATCAATGTGAAGTCGGTCATCATCCGGACGATGCTTCTGTCCGGCGCGTTATGCGGCGTGGCAGGCTTCCTTCTGGTCTGCGGCACGGACCACTCCATCACCCCGAATACGGTCGGCGGCGAAGGCTTCACGGGCATCATGGTTTCATGGCTCGCCAAATTTAATCCCTTTGTCATGGTATTCACGTCGGCGCTGATCATTTTCATGAAGAACGGCGCCGCGCAGATCGCCACGTCGTTCCATCTGAATGAATCCTTCGGCGATATCCTGACAGGCATCATCATTTTCTTCATCATCGGCTGCGAGTTCTTCATCAACTACCGGGTCGTGTTCCGGAAAAAAGCTGCGAAGGAGACGGATGCTCCGGTAAAGGAAAGTACACTCCGGGAAAAAGCTTCCATTGCATCGGAAGCCGTGAACGACAAACCCGCCGCAGAAGCGGAAGAAGACAAGAAGCCGCTTTCTGAAGAGGAGAAGAAGGAGGTAAAGGCATGAATACAGATGTTCTGATCTCATTCTTCAAGCGTGCGATCGTGATGGGGATCCCGCTTCTTTATGGCGCGACCGGTGAAACGATCACCGAGAAGAGCGGCCACCTGAATCTTGGTATTCCCGGCATTATGTACGTCGGTGCGATCTCGGGCGTGATCGGTGCTTTCCTCTATGAAAATGCGACCGGCCGCAACCCGGATCCGGTCCTGGGCATTCTGATCCCGCTGGCCGCCTGCCTGATCGGTTCCGCGCTTATGGGCCTCATCTATGCGTTTTTCACGGTCTCTCTGAGGGCCAATCAGAACGTGACAGGTCTTGCGCTTACGACCTTCGGCGTGGGCGTCGGCAACTTCTTCGGCGGCTATCTCATCAAGGCCTCCGGCAGCAGCGTCGCCTCGATCGCCCTGTCCGCCACCAGCGCCTGCTTCCGCACGCCGCTTCCCTTTGCCGGCAAGCTCGGAGACTTCGGCACGGCCTTTCTCAACTACAGCTTCCTTGCCTACGTGGCCGTCATCGTTTCCCTGATTGCGGGCTGGATGCTCAAGCGGACCCGCACGGGCCTGCATCTGCGCGCGGTCGGCGAGAGCCCCACGACCGCCGACGCCGCNNGGCAATTTCTTCGGCGGCTCGCTGATCAAGCTTGTCGAGACCGACGTTCCGTCGATCAGCCTGACCGCCACCAGCAATCTGTTCCGCGCGTCGCTTCCCTTCGCGGACAAACTCGGCTGGTTCGGACGGATCTTCCTGAGTCACGGTTTCCTCGCTTATGTGGCGATCTTCATTGCACTTCTCACCGCAGTCATCATGCGGAGGACCCGCACCGGACTTCAGCTTAGGGCAGTCGGCGAAAATCCGGCTACCGCAGACGCCGCCGGCATCGCTGTCGAACGCTACAAGTATTCCGCGATCCTGATCGGCAGTGTCATCGCCGGCCTGGGCGGCCTCTATTACATCATGGAATACACCAACGGTGTCTGGTCCAACGACGCGTTCGGCGACCGCGGCTGGCTCGCCATCGCGCTGGTCATCTTCACCTGCTGGCGTACCGACATCGGCATCCTGGGCGCCATTCTGTTTGGCGGCCTCCTGATCGCCTACAACTACATTCCCGGTCTCAGCATGGCAGACCTTGAGATCTTCAAGATGCTTCCGTATCTGGTCACGATCTTCGTGCTGATCCTCGTTTCGGCGAGAAAGAAGAGGGAGACTCAGCCGCCGGAAAGCCTGGGCCTTTCGTACTTCCGGGAAGACCGATAGGGCTTTCTTTACGGTCATGCTTTGCGGCGCGCGTGTCAGAACGCGCGCCGTTTTTGTTTGAGAATCGGCCAATCGGATGACACGAATTCTGAAGGCGTTGATCGATCAAGACTGTTTTGACCCAGGGGCGGTGGCTTCGGGGAGTCCAAAGCATCAGTTTCCCATGATTAGACTCCTTGATATTTGGTCTAAGGAGTACAAAACACGCTTTTTATGAAAATGACTCTTTATAAGCCATCAGGAAAGAGTCTGTGGAGGATTTTAGGCCAAAAAGGACTCTTTCCAGACAAGAAATACAGAGTCCAAAACAAGACTCTTTCAAAAATGACTCATTTGAATGAGAGTAACCGGAGTCAAAAAAGTTAAATTGCATAAATGGACTCCGGTAATGAATCAAAAGAGAGTCCAAAAGAATAGATCCATCAAAATAGACTCCGAATAGCAAGGGTTCATGGCTCTAAAAAGCAATGACTCATGACTCCGAATAGCAAGAGCTGCGTCCGGGGAGCGTATAGAAGTTGTAAAAATGCCCTGCGTTGTGTTATGATAGCCGGAGATCAACAGGAAGGAACAAACTTCATGAGCAAGTTTGATGAACAATATCTGGACCTATGCGAACGGATCCTGCGCTTTGGAGAGAAGGTGACGACGGATCCGTCGGTGCTTGAGAAAAAACGTGGCGAATCCGGCGTCAGCATGCCGACGCATGTGGCGCAGACGGCGCGGCCAACGACGACATGGAGCCTCCCGCACCAGGTCTTCACCTTTAATCTCGAGGAAGAATTTCCTATACTGACGACCAAATTTGTCGCCTTCAAGAGCGCTGTGCTGGAGATGCTCTGGATCTATCAGGCGCAGTCCAATGACGTCCGCTGGCTTCAGGAGCGGGGGATCCGCATCTGGGACGAATGGGAGATCGATGAGAACGGCGACTATCTCGGAAAGCATTTCGGGAAAGAGTTTGCGCATACGATCGGAACCGCCTACGGGTGGATCGTGAACCGCTATCATCTGACCGAAAGCCTGATCGAGACCCTGAAAACGGATACCGCGAACCGACGGATGATCCTTTCTTTATGGCAGAACGAGTGGCTCCCGACCGCGGCGCTTCCGTCCTGTGTCTGGAATTCCTCATGGAACGTCACCAACGGCCGCCTGAATCTTCTGGTCAACTGCCGCTCCAATGACGTGCCGCTCGGAATGCCTTTCAACATTGTCCAGTACGCGGTGCTGTGCCACCTGATTGCTCAGTGCACGGGGCTAAAGGCAGGGCTTTTCACCTACGTCATCAACAACGCCCACATTTATGAAAACCAGGTCGAAGGCATTCAGGAGCAGTTGAGACGCCGCGAAGAGAAAATGGCTGCGGACGGAAAACTCTTTGACGCGCCGAAGCTATGGATCAATCCGGAGGTCACGGACTTTTTCAAATTTGACAATTCCAAGAGCCTCACGGACATTCAGCTGGTGGGTTACGAACACCAGGGGAAGATCCGGATGCCGGTGACACAATGACGGTGCTTGCCGGGAGAGCGCAGCATAGGGAATGATCGTTCCGATCGTACGGAGGGGAAAATGAGTCTGTCTATCATTGCAGCAGTCGGTGCGAAGCGAGAGCTCGGAAAAAAGGGCGGGCTTTGCTTCAACATTCCGAATGATATGAAATTCTTCCGGAAGACCACCATGGGCCATCCGGTCTTCATGGGGCTTTCAACCTGGTACAGCCTGCCGGGGCGCTTAAAAGGCCGCGACCATTATGTGGCCGTTTTTGAACGCACCGAGCTTCCGGACTTCATCACCCAGGTGACGGACATCCAGGCTTTTGCGAAAGAATGGGCAGAGAAAGAAGAGGAGCTTTTCGTGATCGGCGGCGCGTCGATCTACGCGCAGATGCTTCCCTACTGTGACAAGCTTTATCTGACGGAAGTGGAGGCGGAAGATCCCGAAGCAGAGGTCTTCTTCCCGCGCTTCAACAAGAGGAATTATCACCGGAAGACGGTAGGCCGGAATTCGGACGGAGATCTCTCTTACAAACATGTTGTTTACACGAAGAAGGCTGCTCCGAAGCAGTAAAGAAGCACATACAAAACGCCCGCCGGTCATTCCGGCGGGCGTTTTCTGTTCGGCTAATGATTCTTACAACACGACCGGCCTGTACAAAGACCGCACC
The DNA here is from genome assembly GCA_002308115.1 of Lachnospiraceae bacterium UBA1267. Classification (GTDB taxonomy): domain Bacteria; phylum Bacillota; class Clostridia; order Lachnospirales; family Lachnospiraceae; genus UBA1267. Next base: position 19 of record DBVJ01000070.1, on the reverse strand, counting down.
TTGCCGAGCACTTCGACCT
>DBVJ01000116.1:190-5531 GCA_002308115.1 Lachnospiraceae bacterium UBA1267 | reverse complement strand
CGCTTCATCAGGCAGAGCGCCATGAAATGTCCGACATGCAGCGAATCCGCGGTCGGATCGAAGCCGATGTAGAATCTGGCGCCTCCGTTGTTGATGAGTTCCCGGATCTCTTTCTTGTCTGTTACCTGCGCGATCAAGCCGCGCTCTTCCAGTTCTTCGTAAATACCCATTTGTGTCCTCTTTACTATGTTACGTCATAAGCGCGGTTCGCTCCGCGTGATCTGTTACAGTCTCGCGACGCCGGTCTTTCTGGCCGCTTCGGAAACCGCCTTGGCAACGGTCGGCGCAATGCGCGGATCAAAGGCCTTCGGCAGAATATAGTCCGCGTTCAGCTCTTCGTCGGAGATGAGGCTTGCGATCGCATAAGAAGCGGCAACGCACATCTCGTCGTTGATGTCGGCCGCTCTCACGTCCAGCGCGCCGCGGAAGATGCCCGGGAACGCAAGCACGTTGTTAATCTGGTTCGGGAAGTCCGAACGGCCGGTGCCGACGACCGCCGCGCCCGCTGCCCTGGCAACGTCCGGCATGATCTCGGGTGTCGGATTCGCGCAGGCGAAAATGATCGGCTTATCGGCCATGGTCTTCACCATCTCCGGAGAAAGCGTGTTCGGAGCAGAGACGCCGATGAAGACGTCCGCGCCTTTGACGACGTCCGCAAGCGTACCCTTTTCCATCTTGCGGTTGGTGATCTTCGCCATCTCTTCCTTGACCGGGTTCAGACCTTCGCGGCCCTCATAGATCGCGCCCTTCCGGTCCGTCATGACGACGTTCTGGAGTCCCATGGAGCACAGAAGCTTGATGATGGCGATGCCGGCTGCGCCTGCGCCGCTGGTCACGACTTTGATGTCGTGAATGTCTTTGCCGACGACCTTCAGCGCGTTCAGAAGCGCTGCCAACGTGACGACGGCCGTGCCGTGCTGGTCATCGTGGAAGANNAGTTTCTCTTCGATCTCGAAGCAGCGCGGGGCGGAAATGTCTTCGAGGTTCACGCCGCCGAACGATCCCAGAAGGAGGGAAACGGTATGGACAAATTCGTCGGGATCCTTGGTCCTGACGCAGAGCGGGAAAGCATCCACGTCCGCGAAGGACTTGAAAAGCACACATTTGCCTTCCATGACCGGCATGCCGGCTTCGGGGCCGATGTCGCCTAAGCCCAGAACGGCCGTACCGTCGGTGATGACGGCGACCAGGTTCCAGCGCCTTGTCAGCTCATAGGATTTATTGATGTCTTTCTGAATCTCAAGACACGGTTCGGCAACACCCGGGGTATAAGCCAGTGAGAGGGCCTTGCTGTCCTTGACCGGCGCGGCCGATTCCACGCGGATCTTGCCCTTCCACTCATAGTGCTTCTCGAGAGATTCCTGTCTGATGTCCATCTTGTTGACCTCCTAAGTCTTAATGCTTTTGCATATGTGCTTTGATGTCCGCGATCGCGGCCTTGTAAAAGCTTTTGAAAATCTCCGAATTCTGCCGGAGGTATTCGTACTGGACTTCGTCCTCTGCCGCATGAGCCGGCTTCGGGATCATGGAAAAGCCCAGACTCCGGGGCACCGCCCCGTACAGTTTCATGAGTTCGATCTTGGCATCGTATTCACGGTCGGTGCGCGGCTCGTAGAAAAACACCCGCCTGCGCTTTTTCTCCATGTTCTTCCGGTTTAAAAGCCACCAGAGATCCATTTCCGCAAAGTCAAAGCCCTGCCCTAAAATGTACACGTCGGCGTCCAGGAAAACGTCCAGCCAGCTCTCTTTTTCGGCAAGCCTCGGCTCGTCCGCGCCTCGTTCCATTTCCCGCCAGCGGCAGAAATTCACGAAACGGTTCAGGAGCGCTCCGTACTGGTAATGGTCCAGGATCATGCTCGAGGGTTTCCGGGCCTCTCCGTGGATGTGCCAGATCCGGTTCGTGACCTCTCCCGTCTTCACCTCGTGGAAGCTGTGGAGAAGGTATTTGCGGTCGATGAAGCCCGTCGTGGACTTCATGAGCTTCACAAGGTCTTTGTCCTCCGCCTCTTCGATCCCCAGCGCGGCCTCTTCCAGTTCATAACTGTAATTGGTCGTCAGGATCTCGTCGAAGCCCAGCGAGAGGAGTTCCTGAAGCGCCGTCCTGAGTTCCTCCGTGTCTACTCTTCCGTAGAGTTCGCTACGCCTCCTCCGGAGCACTTCCAGCGCATGGTTCCCGGTACGGAGCACCACTTCGAGAGACAACGGCACCGTGATCGTGTCGGGCACGTTCTGATCCGTGCCGTCCGTGATCAGGTTCTTCCAGGAGACCGAGCGGCTTCCGTAGGCCAGATTCAGTCCGTTTCCGAGAATGAGGATCCTCGGGATGCCATTAACCGTCGAGTTCATCGTCATTGTCATCCGGCGAACCGTGCTCCTGTTCGTAATCGATGGCTCGTCTGAACTGTGTCTCGTAGAGATTCCGGTAGATACCGTTCATCTTAAGCAGTTCATCGTGCGTGCCCTGTTCCTTGATGACGCCGTCGGAGATCACCAGGATCTGGTCGGCTTTCAGGATGGTCGAAAGCCGGTGGGCGATGACGATCGACGTTCTGCCGGCCATCACCGCGTCCAGCGCGTCCTGGATGGCGCTCTCTGAAATGGAATCGAGCGCGCTCGTGGCCTCGTCGAGGATCAGGATCTTCGGGTTCTTCAGTATGACCCGGGCAATCGAAAGCCTCTGCTTCTCTCCGCCGGAAAGCTTCAGGCCGCGGTTTCCGACCTCGGTCTCGTAACCCTTTTCCTGAGAGAGGATGAAGTTGTGAATGTTCGCGATCTTGCAGGCTTCGATCAGCTCCTCTTCTGTCGCGTCGTCTTTCGCGTACAGAAGGTTCTCGCGGATCGTCCCGTTGAACAGGTAGGTTTCCTGCGTGACCAGGCCGATGTTCTGTCTGAGCCAGGTAAGATCGATGTCCCGTACGTCCACGCCTGCCACGGTGACGCTTCCGGAGTCCACGTCATACAGCCTCGGAAGGAGGTTTACGATGGTGGATTTTCCGGATCCGGAGGGGCCGACGATGGCGAACATCTGGCCGCCCGGCACCTTGAAGTTCACGTCCTTAAGGATCTGGACGCCCGGGTTATAGGAGAACGCCACATGCTCGTAGGCCACGGGCTCGTCCTGCATATCCGGCTTTAAGCCGTTCTCGGGAGACTTGATGGTGACCTCCCGGTCAAAGTAATCGAAGATCCGCTCGAAAAGCGCCAGGCTTCTGGTGAAGTCCACACCGATGTTGAGGAGCGATTCCACCGGCCGGTACAGACGGTTTACCAAAGAGACCATCGTGGTCACGGTACCGACCGTCAGCGCCGCGTCAAAGTTCTTCATGATGAAGAGTCCGCCGGCGAAATAGATGAGAAGCGGTCCGAGCTGGGTGAACATACCCATGGCGGCCATGAAGATCTTGCCGCTTCTGGATTCCTTCAGCGCGAGTTCCGTCGCTTCCGAATTGACTTTTTCAAACTTCTCGTATTCCTTCTCCTCGCGGGTGAAGATCTTGACGAGCATGGAGCCGGAAACCGACAGCGTCTCGGTCAGGATCTGGTTCATTTCGTCGTGCTTCTCCTGCGATTTCTGAAGGAGGGCAAAGCGCGTCTTGCCGGCGGAGCGCGTCGGCAGAATGAGGAGCGGGATCACGACGATGCCGACCAGCGCGAGAAGCGGGCTCAGCGTAAACATCGCGACCAGTGTCGTGACGACTGTGGCGATGTTGGACACGATCGAGGAAAGCGTTCCGGAGATCACGGAGCTGACGCCCGAGATGTCCGTGTTCATGCGGGTAATGATATCGCCCTGCTTCTCGGTCGTGTAGAACGCGTGCGGCATGGCCTGCAGATGTCTGTACATCTGGTTTTTCATGTCGTAAATGATCCGCTGCGAGATCCAGCCGTTCAGATAGCTCACCAGGATCGAAACGATCTGGCTCGCCATCAGCGCGCCGAAAGCCGCAAGAAGAAGCCAGATGAGCTTCGTGATCGACTTGTCAAGGCCCGTCATCTCGTTCACGATCCAGCCTGTCACGATGGACGGGAACAGGCCGATCACGGCTGAGACAAGGATCAGGACGAAGCCCAGAAGGAACTGGGGCCAGTAGGGCTTCAGGTAGGACAGGATCCTCCTCAGGAGGGCCCACGTCACCTTCGGCATATGCTGTTTTTCTTCCTCAGTCAGGAAGCCTCTCGGACTCCTGAAATTTGATCCGCCAGGCATCTTGTACTTCCTTTCCTAAGCGGGATCCGATGCCCTTTCTGAAAATGGTTCCGCCGCCGGGCTTCTTTCCGTAAACGGGCATAATACGACAAATTTCAGTATATCACAGGGCCTTGAATTGTCAACAAAATAAGGGGCCGGAAGCCCCTTATGTATTGTGTGCGAAACACCTCTGGCACCAAAGGATCGTTTCCCGCGCCGGAGGGATCAGATGTTCATTTTGATCCACTTTTTCCCGCGCATGCGGATGGTGGTGATGACCGTCCTCGAGAAGTGATCGGCGATAAGTCCGAACCAGACGCCCATGATGCCGGTAAAGGCCCAGTCGAGGGCGATGCCGCAGACGTAACCGACGACATTCCGGATGACCAGCACGCAGATAACACCGACCAGCGCGGAGAACATCGTGTCTCCGGCGCCGTGCAGGCAGCCCATGCCGATGATGGACTGCATGGTGAAGAACACCAGAATGGCCGCCAGGTACATAAGGCCCATGCCGATCTCGATGACGTTCGTTTCGGTCTCCTTGAAATAGATCAGAAGAATGTTCTTCCCAAGGAAAATGAATACGAGGCTGACGACCACGGAGAAAATGATGCCGATGGTCCGTGTGACCGTGATATGACCCCTGGCCTTTTCGAAATCGTGCTGCCCGAAAGCGCGGCCGATCAGCGCGACCAGGGCGCCCTGAAGGCCATTTCCCGTAGCGGTCACAAGGCCCGCGACGTTCATGACAGCCTGGTGCGCGGCCAGTTCGTCTGTGCCGAGGCGGGCGATCATCATGACCGTGAGCAGGAATCCCGCACGGGTCAGCGACTGCTCGATGAGGCTTCCGACCATGAGCTGGAGGATCCGCTTCAGTGTACTGAACGCGGGCTTGATCCGGTTCCGGATAATGAACGGCAGACTCAGGAAATTGTCTTTCTTGAGAAGAGACAGGATGCCGACTGTTGCGGAGGTGAAGAGGCCGATCGCGGAGGCGAGCGCCGCGCCGAAGATCTCGAGGCGCGGGAAGCCCAGATGGCCTTCGATCAGAAGATAGTTGAAGGTCACATTGACCAGTGAAGAAACGATGTGGACGACCAGGGAGATCTTGGTCTTTCCGGCTCCGCGCTGTGCGGCGCAGATGCCGGT
>DBVJ01000116.1:0-133 GCA_002308115.1 Lachnospiraceae bacterium UBA1267 | reverse complement strand
CATTGGAGCCGCAGAAACGGACGATCTCATGCGCGAAGATGAAGAACAGCAGGCTGATGACCGCGCTGACGGCGAGGTTGAAGGTGAGCGCGGTGACAAGGATACGGTTCGCAGCCTCCTTGTTGTTCTCGCC
>DBVJ01000051.1:18392-31422 GCA_002308115.1 Lachnospiraceae bacterium UBA1267 | reverse complement strand
TGACCGGCCATACCGGCTTTAAGGGCGCCTGGCTCGTGAAGATGCTCCTCATGGCAGGAGCGGAAGTGACAGGCTTCTCGCTGGAACCGGATACGGAACCGAATCTGTTTTCGGAGATCCTTACGGAACTTCCGGAAGAGACGGATCTCCGTTTCCATTCGATGATCGGTGACATCCGGTCTCTCAAGGCGCTGGAAGCGGCATTTATCCTCTTCAGCCCGGAGATCGTTTTCCATCTTGCGGCCCAGCCCATTGTCCGGCGTTCCTATGAGGAGCCCGTCTATACCTATGAGACGAATGTGACCGGTACGGTGAACGTGCTGGAATGCATCCGGCGCCACGACTGCGTAAAAGCAGCGGTCATGATCACGACCGACAAGGTTTATGACAATCTGGAAGACGGGCATGCCTACCGGGAAGACGAGCGTCTGGACGGCTACGATCCCTATTCCAATTCGAAATCCTGCGCCGCGCTTGCGATCCATTCCTATAAGCGCAGTTTCCTGGATGCGAGAGGCGTCGCGGTAAGCGATCTCCGCGCCGGCAACGTGATCGGCGGCGGCGATTATGCCGCCGACCGGATCCTTCCGGACTGTGTACGCTCTGCCCTGAAAGGGGAAAATGTCAAGGTCCGGAATCCGCATTCGGTGCGTCCTTATCAGCATGTTCTGGAGCCTCTTTCGGCCTATCTTCTCATCGGAGAGAAGGCTTACAAGGATCCTTCACTGGCCGGTGTCTATAACGTCGGTCCGGACGACAGCGACGCCGCGGAGACCGGACACATCGCGGAACTCTTTACCGAAGCCTGGGGAGAAGGGATCGGCTGGGAAGCAGGGAATCCGGACGGACCGCACGAAGCCAACTATCTGAGGCTCAGCCATGAAAAGATCACGGAGGTCTTCGGCTGGCATCCTGTCTGGAACGTCCGGGAGGCGGTCCAAAAGACTGTGGAGTGGACCAAGGCCGAAGACAAGAAGGCAGAAACGGAACGCGAGATCAAAGCATTTCTCAAAGAAGCAGATTACTGACAGTCGGAACAGGGAGCATATAGGCTCCAGGAAAGCGGATTACTGATGTTTGAACATATGACAGAACAGGAAGCAAGGGCCCAGATCCTCCGGGAAGTGGAAGCCTACTATCGCGAATATCATCTGAATAAGAAGAGTTATCAGCCGGGAGACCGCATTCCCTATGCGTCCCGGGTCTATGACGAGAGGGAAATGACGAATCTCGTGGATTCTTCTCTCGATTTCTGGCTGACGGCCGGCCGTTATACGGAAGCTTTCGAGAAAGCTTTCGGGAAATATCTGGGCGTCCGTTATGTGTCTTTGGTAAACTCCGGTTCTTCCGCGAACCTTCTGGCCTTCATGGCGCTTACAAGCCCGCTCCTCGGGGAGAGAAGGATCCAAAGAGGCGATGAGGTCATCACGGTGGCCTGCGGCTTCCCGACGACGGTTTCCCCCGCGCTTCAGTTCGGCGCCGTACCGGTTTTTGTGGACGTCACGCTTCCGGAGTACAACATTGACGTGACGCTTCTGGAGGGCGCGCTTTCCGAGAAGACCAAGGCGGTCATGATCGCCCATACCCTCGGAAATCCGTTCAATCTGGCCGCCGTGAAAGCATTCTGCGACCGCCATCAGCTCTGGCTCGTGGAAGACAACTGCGACGCGCTTGGCGCGCGTTATACGATCAACGGCGAAGAACGCATGACCGGCGCGTGGGGCGATCTTGGAACGAGTTCTTTCTATCCCGCCCATCACATGACCATGGGCGAGGGCGGCGCGGTCTATACCAATGATCCGCTGATTGCCCGTGCGGTGCGTTCCATCCGGGACTGGGGCCGGGACTGCATCTGCCCGCCGGCGACGGACGACACCTGCCATCATCGTTTTGACGGCCAGTACGGCGAACTGCCCAAAGGCTACGATCACAAATACGTGTACTCCCATTTCGGCTACAACCTGAAAGCGACAGACATGCAGGCTGCCGTCGGACTGGCGCAGCTTGAGAAACTGCCCGGATTTGTCGAGAGAAGGAGAGAGAACTTCGAATACTTCTACGAAAAGACCGCGGACCTCACGGATGAACTTATCCTTCCGCAGGAAGCTTCAGGCGCGCGGGCCAGCTGGTTTGGCTTCCCGGTGACGCTGAAGGGGGAGAAGGACCGCGAGGCAGTCGTCCGTTTCCTGGAGAAGAAGGGCGTACAGACCCGGATGCTGTTCTCCGGAAATCTTCTCAGACATCCCTGTTTCGATGCGATTCGGGGCACCGACGCCTACCGGGTCGCCTCCAGCCTGGAAAACACGGACCGGGTCATGGAAAAGACATTCTGGCTTGGCATGTACCCCGGCATGACAAATGAAAAACTCGACTATATGGCAGAGGCGCTTCATGAAGCGCTCCGCGCCTGAATGTGAGGCAATACATGAAGAAAATCAGTCTGGTCGTTCCCTGTTACAACGAAGAGGCCAATATCGAGGCGCTCTATGAGGCGATCACCGAGGAGTTCCGGACGGAGCTTCCCGGCTACGATTACGAACTCATTTACATTGACAACGATTCCAAGGACCACAGCCGGGACATCATCCGCCTTCTTGCGATGAAGGATCCGCACGTGAAGGGCATCCTGAACGCGAAGAACTTCGGACAGTTCAATTCCCCTTATTACGGACTGCTTCAGATGACAGGAGACTGCGTCATCACGCTGGCCTGTGATTTCCAGGACCCGGTGGACATGATCCACAAATTCGTCGCCGGCTGGGAAGAAGGCTACAAGATCGTCATCGGCGTCAAGACCAAGAGCAAGGAGAACCCGCTGATCTACGGGCTTCGTACGCTGTATTACAAGACCATCAAGCGTTTCTCCAACGTGGAGATGATCATGCACTATACGGGTTTCGGTCTTTACGACAAGGATTTCATCGACGTCCTTCGGAAACTGGACGACCCGACACCTTTCCTCAGGGGCATCGTCGCGGAGATCGGCTACCGCCATCTGGAGATTCCCTATACGCAGCCGAAACGCCGCGCGGGCAAGTCTTCGAACAACTTTTACCGGCTTTATGACGGAGCCATGCTGTCGTTTACGTCCTATACCAAGATCGGTCTGAGACTGGCGACATTCATCGGCTTCTTCGGCGCCTTCGCGTCCTTTGTGATCGCCATCGTCTACCTGATCCTCAAACTGACCAACTGGTACGGCTTTGAAGCAGGCATGGCGCCTCTGATCATCCTGGTCGCGGCGCTGGGCTCTTTGCAGCTTCTGTTCATCGGCCTCATCGGCGAGTACATTCTGGCCATCAATCAACGGGTCATGAAGAGGCCGCTGGTCGTGGAAGAGGAGCGCGTGGGCATCTGGGATGAGAAGAAGGAAGAGAAGCAGGAAGAAAATTCGGAGGAACAGGCATGAAAATCTCGGATTACATCATGCAGTTCATCCACGGACTCGGCGTCGATCACGTCTTCTACGTGAGCGGCGGCGGCGCGATGCACATGAACGACTCTCTCGGACGCTCGGAAATGACGGGCGTTCCGATGCTCTTTGAACAGGGCGCCGCGATCGCTGCGGAAGGCTACGCAAGAGTCCGGGACGGCTACGGATGCTGCCTCGTGACGAGCGGCCCCGGCGCGACCAACGCGGTGACAGGCTGCGTAGGCGCGTTTATAGACTCTATTCCGCTCATTTTCCTCTCAGGGCAGGCCAAGCGTGCGGATCTCAGGGGAGATTCCGGAGTCCGTCAGTTCGGCATCCAGGAAGCGGACATCATTTCCATCGTTCAGAGTTATACGAAGTATGCGGTACAGATCGCTGAACCTGAAGACATCCGCTATGAACTGGAAAAGGCAGCGGCGCTCGCGGTGAACGGACGTCCTGGGCCGGTCTGGCTGGACGTGCCGTTAGACATTCAGGCCAGCGAAGCGGAGCCTTCTTCGCTGCGTGGTTTTGACGAAACGCTTCCTTCCTATGAGGTGAAGGACGACGACCTTCAGGAATGCATCCGGCTGTTCAATCAGGCAGAACGCCCGGTCCTCATGCTGGGACACGGCATCCGCCTCGCCCATGCGATCCCCGAGGCACGGCAGCTGGCCGAACTTTTAGGCGCGCCGGTCCTCACGACCTGGAACGGCGTGGACCTTCTCGAAGACGATCATCCGCTGTATTTCGGACGCCCCGGCGGCGTCGGCCAGCGCGCCGCGAACCTCATCCAGCAGAACGCGGACTTTGTGCTGACCATCGGCACGAGGCTGAATCTTCTGGCCACAGGCTATAATTTTGACTCCTTCCTTGCGAAAGCGAAACATGTCATGGTGGACGTCGACCGCACGGAAATGGAGAAGAAGAGCGTGCATCCGGACCTTAAAATCCAGGCGGACGCGGGTAGTTTCATCCGCGGGCTGCTTTCCCGAAAGAACGAGCTGGATCTTCACCCCAGAGCGGCATGGCTTACGCGCTGCCGTGCGCTTTCGGAACGTTTCCCGGTCTCGATCCCGGATCAGGATCCCCGGGAAGGCTATGTCAGCAACTACAGACTGATCGAAGAGATCTCCCGCCAGATGACCGGGGAGGACATTTATCAGTTTACAAGTTCGGGCACCGCGGTGGACATCGCCATGAAGGTGTTCCGGATCAAGAAGGGGCAGCGGGCTTTCCTTGGAAAAGGTCTGGCCGCCATGGGCTACGACATTCCGGAATCCATCGGAAGCTGCATTGGCTCAGGCGGAAGGCGTGTCGTCTGCGTGACGGGTGACGGCGGGGCCTGCATGAACATGCAGGAACTGGAAGTCATCCATCGCCTGAATCTGCCGGTCAAACTGTTCATTTCCGACAATTCAGGCTACGCCATGATCTACGGCTCCCAGTTCGGCAACTTTAAAGGCCGCCTGACCGGCTGCACGAAAGAGAGCGGACTCACGCTTCCGGATCTCAAAAAGCTTGCGGAGGCATTCGGCATCAAAGGCATGCACATCGAGACGGAAGAGCATCTCGCAGAACAGATCCGAGAAGCCCTTTCCTATGACGGGCCGGTCGTCACGACGGTCCGGACGGACATTACGCAGAAAGTCCTGCCCAAGCAGGCCAACTATTTAGGCGAGGACGGACAGATGCACAGCCGTCCGATCGACGACATGGTACCGCTTCTCGACCGGGAAGAGTATCAGAAGATCACAGGAGGAGAGGCATTATGAGCGAACGCTTCATTCAGCTTCTGGACTGCACACTGAGGGACGGATCCTACATCACGGGCTCCCATTTCGGGGCCGGGGCGATCCGCGGCATCATTTCGAAAATGCAGGAAGCCCACGCGGACATCATCGAGTGCGGCTGGCTCAAGAATTCCGAGCATGTGTTCGGCACGGCATACTACCATGTGCCGTCGGACCTTGAGCAATACCTGACGGACAAAAAGAAGGACATCGATTACTGCGTGATGATCGACTGGGACCGCTATGATACCGACGTGCTTCCGCCCTATGACGGCAAGAGCGTGGATGCGGTGCGTGTCGTGTTCCCGCACGGCCGGCATAAAGAGGGCATTGAAGTCGGAAGGCGCATCCGCGAGAAGGGCTACAAGGTTTATTTCCAGGCAGCGAACACCTTGTCCTATTCAAACGAGGATCTGCATGAACTCGCAGCGTGCATGAACGCCTTCAAGCCGGTCGCAATCTCCGTCGTGGACACATTCGGCGCCATGTATTTTGAAGACGTGGAGCGCCTTGCGGGGCTTCTGGATGCCTTCCTGGATCCGGAGATCCGTATCGGTTTCCACGCCCACAACAACCAGCAGCTGGCCTTCGCCAACGCCATTCATTTTCTGAACCTCATGAAAGAGCGCGGCAGAAAATGTGTGGTCGACGCGAGTCTTTCCGGAATGGGCCGCGGCGCCGGAAACGCCACCACCGAGCTCATGACGAGCTATCTGAACCGCAAGGAACACGGCGATTTTGACGAAAATGCGGTGCTCGACGCCATCGACACCTATATGGAAGGCTTCCATGAGAACTACAGCTGGGGCTATTCCACGCCGTATTTCATCGCCGGTCTCTATCAGACACACGTCAACAACGTAGCCTATCTTCTGAAGAACCACCGGACCACCGCGCAGGACATGCACGGCATCTTCGCCTCGCTTTCGGAAGAAGAGCGCAGGCATTATGACTACGATCTTCTGGAACGCAAGTATCTGGAGAACCAGGACCGTATCGTGGACGATACGGAAGTGCTCGCCCGTCTGAAGGCGGAAGCGGAAGGCAAGACCGTGCTTCTTCTGGCGCCCGGCAAGACACTTCTTACCGACAAGGAGAAGATCGAACTCTTCTCGGGAGAGAACAGAGTGCTTCGCATCGGCGTGAATGCGATCGTTCCGGGTTATGAGTACGATTATCTGTTCTTCACAAACAGAGTCCGCTGGGAATATGCGTCGGAGGCCTTCCCGGAGATCCTTGCCGAAACGAACAAGATCCTGCTTTCCAACATCAAAACGGAAGGCGCGGAAGATGAACTGATCGTGAATTTCAACCGGGTCATCAAGCGCGGCTGGGCGCATTTTGACAATGCCGTCATCCTGCTTCTCAGACTGCTTCAGCGCATCGAGGCAAAGGACGTGGCCATCGCCGGTTTCGACGGATTCCGGAACGCCTATAACGAGAGCTACGCGGATGAATCGCTTCCGACTCTGAATCCGGACGGCGACTGGGACGGCCTCAACGCCGAGATCCTGGACATGTTCCGTGATTTCAAAGTTTCCACGGAAGGCAAAATGAAGATCCGCTTTGTGACGGAGAGTTATTTCAATCAGTGATGACAGTTATGAAGTCTGGACAAACCGAAAAAGAAGAGCAGGGCTTTTCTCTTCGTTCCGCGATCGTGACCGGCCCGACCGGCGCGATCGGCATTGCGCTTGTGTCGCTTCTTGTCTCCGAGGGGATCGAAGTCTTTGCAGTCGTAAACCCCGACAGTTCCCGGAAGGACCGCGTTCCGAAATCGGACAAAGTCCATCTCGTGGAATGTGGTCTCGGCGAGATCTCATATCTTCCCGAGAAGCCCGGCATCGGCAGGGCAGACGCGTTTTTCCATCTTGCCTGGGCGGGCGCGAGCGGTCCGGGAAGGAACGACATCGCGCTTCAGAAGAACAATACCCGGGCGGCGCTGGAGGCGGTGGAAGTCGCCGAGAGCCTGGGCTGCAAGGTCTTTGTGGGCGCCGGAAGCCAGGCGGAATACGGACGGGTCTCGGAACCGCTCAGACCAGAGATGCCGCTTCGGCCGGAAAACGCCTACGGCATCGCCAAGATGCAGGCAGAAGAACTGACGAGAGAGCTTTGCCGGTCTTACGGCATCCGTCACGTCTGGCCGAGGATCCTTTCTGTCTACGGCCCTTATGACGGCGAACGGGCCATGATCCCGAACCTGATCCGCACACTTTTACGGGGCGAAAAGCCTGCACTCACCGAAGGCGTTCAGATCTGGGACTATCTCTACTCAGAAGACGCCGCAAAGGCCCTGTACGCGCTTTCCCTGTATGGAAAGGACGGACAGGCCTATCCCTTGGGAAGCGGCGAAAAGAGGCCTTTACGGGCCTATGTGGAGATGCTTCGGGACGTCGTCTCGCCGGGCGCGGAACTGGGTTTCGGAGAGATCCCATACGGGGACAGACAAGTGATGTTTCTCACAGCGGACATTTCCGCGATCACAAATGACACCGGCTGGAAGCCGGAGACCGGGTTCCGGGAAGGCATCCGAAAATGCCTGGAGGCACAGAAATGGCAATGACAGAAGAGCAGGTCCGGATACTGGACAAAGTCCATCAGATCAATTTCGACCTCCTGGAAGCGCTCGACACCATCGCAAAGCGGCATGACATCCCGTATTTTCTGGCGTACGGCGGCCTTCTCGGCGCGATCCGCCATCACGATTTCATCCCGTGGGACAACGACGTGGACGTTCAGATCACGAGGGCGGACCTGGACCGGCTGATCCCTTTTCTCCGTGCGGAACTGGATCCTGAGAAGTACGAAGTGCTGATGCCTGAAGATTACGGAGAGGGACATTATCTCGACATGGTCCCCAGGATCATGTACAAGAAGGCGATGGTCAACGTCTTTCCGGAAGCCTATAACGAGTATTATCAGTACAAATCCTGCCGCATCGTGCTGGATTTCTTCCTTCTGGACAAGTTCCCGGACACCTTTTTGGCGAACATGACCCTCACAAGGCTGAAATTTATCTACGGGCTTCTTCTTGGAAAGCGCTACAACGCTTCCCGCGACATGTCGACGCCATGGCCCAACGGCGTTTACCGTTTTGCCGCAGGCATCCTCCGTGTCCTCGGAAAACTCTGTAACACCCGGCGGCTGATGAACAAGACCAACCGGCTCGCCCGGAAATATGAAAACGCGCCGGCGGACACGCGTCTGGTCGTCACGAACGATACGCTGTCCACCTTCAAAAAGTTCTTCCCCGCGGAGGTCTATGCCGGCACGACGGAAGTTCCGATCCGCGACCGCACCTTCCCCGGACCGAAAGACCCGGACAAGGCGCTTCGGATCATGTACGGCGATTATATGGAACTCCCGCCGGAAGAAGAGCGGATCCCGCACGTCTTCAACCTGATGATGTCGGCAGACACATTTACTTTCGAAGGCTGAGATGAAGAAAGGAAAGGCCATACTCAAAGACACGATCCTCTCGGGGATCGGCCTCCTTTTCATGAACGCGGTCCTGAGCCTCGTCGTCTACCCGCGGATCGGGCAGACAATGGGGGCGGAATACCAGGGCCGGGTCCTTTTCTTTACGTCCTTTGCCGGGCTTCTGGCGAGTGCTTTCGGCGGCGGCGCGAACTATGGCCGTCTGAAGATCTTTTCCAGAGACAAGGAGACCAGAAACGGAGATTTCAACCTGTTTCTTTTGGTCTCATTTGCCTTCGTCGCGCTTCTGACGGTCCTGGCGGTGCTTCTCAAGAAAGACAGCGCGGAAGAGCCCTGGATCATGCTGATCCTTCTCGGAATCTCCATGGTGCTCCGCTACTATGCGGACGTGGAATTCCGGCTCACGCTCCGCTACGGGCATTTCTGCCTGTATTATGTGGCCATTGCGGTAGGCTATCTTGCGGGGCTTCTCCTGTTCCCGGTCACACACTCCTGGGTGCTGGTCTTTCTGCCCGGCGAAGTCTTCGGCCTGATCTATTGTCTGGTGTTCGGAAAGATCCTTCGGCCGTCCTACGTGGAGCATTCGCCCCGGATCCTTCAGAACATGGGACTGATGATGGGCCTTGCGGGGGCATATTTTCTCTCTGATTTCGTCGGTCTTTCGGATCGCCTTCTGTTCCCGGTGCTGCTTCAGGACGGAGATACGCTGACCAGTTATTATTATTACGCGTCCATCGTCGGGAAAATGATGTCGCTTCTGTCCTCACCGCTGAACGGCGCCCTCATGGGGCATCTCAGCAATGAAAACGGAGAGATCTCGCGGAAGAATTTCCTCAAGATCATTGCGGTCATGGCCGGGGTCTTTGTGATCGTCACGGCCGGCTCCGTCCTCGGTTCGCACATTTTCGTACTGTGGCGCTATCCGCAGTACTATGAGAAGGTCAAAGACCTGTTCATTCTGGCCAACGCCGGGCAGGTGCTGTTCTTCATCTGCAACACACTGATGGTGATCGTGCTTCGTTATACGAAACCACGGAACCAGATCATTACAAGCGCTGTCTACATCGCCGCCTTCTTCCTCATCACCGTGCCGCTCATCCTCAAATTCGGGCTTTACGGCATGGCTTACGGGATCCTCGCGGTCAACGCATTGAAATTCATCGTTTTCGCGGTGCTGGGCGCCGCCGGTCTTTCAAAGGGAAGGGCAGAAGAAAATGAGCAAAACGAAAACAGTCAAATTGAATGAGCCGAAGAAATCGATCTTCCAGAAACTCAGCATCCCCGATCTCAGATGGTATGACTGGGTGATCCTGTTCGCGCTGATGGCCTTCCTGTTTCTGGCTTATCAGATGCATGACCTTGCCCACACGGCGGGCTGCTCTTACGGATATCTGAACGGCCACATTTTCGATTTCTATGACTATCTGGCGGCGCATGGCATCGCGGAGGACGGAGAGCCGGGCCTTTGGGCATCGTACCTGCCGACGGTCTATCTCATTTTCGCGGTCTGGAATCTGCCGATGAAGCTTCTGGGCATCGTCGGAGAACCGACCTCTCTTCTGGGCTTCGTGCCGCTCATGTGGGCCAAGATCCTGCCGTGCCTTGCCTATCTGGCCGGTGCCTTCGTGGTCTACGAGATCGCGATGGAAGTCGGAATGGGAGAGCGGAAGTCCAAATTCACAGCCTTCGCATACCTCTCTATGCCCGTCGCCCTCTTCGCGCAGTTCGGCCTGGGCCAGTACGAGAGCTTCATCGTGCTGTTCACGCTTCTCGGTGTATGGAAATGGCTTCAGAAGCGCGATCTCTGGTTCGTTGTGTTTTTCGCGATTGCCTTCACCTTCAAATACACCGTCCTCATCTATTTCTTCCCGCTCTTGTTCCTCCGGGAGAAGAACATCTGGAAGATCCTCCTGAAAACGGCCGGTTTCGTTGCGCTGTTTGCGGTCGAATACCTGATCTACCGCCAGAGCCCGGCGTTCTCCGCCCACGTCTTCGGCATCGGCTCGGAGGCCGCTTCGAACAACACGGTCAACACACTGTGGAGCGTTTCGTATTTCACCGGAAACGAACTGCTTCATGTACGCTACAACGTCTACGTCGTGGTGATCGTTTTCGCCCTGATCGCCGCATTTGCCTTCTTCAAGAAGACCAGGGACGAAGGAGAGACGCAGCGCTACGCCATGTGGCTTCTCACGCTTTCGTTCGCGGGTCTGTTCTGCTTCACCAAGTGGTATGCGCATTATCTGATGCTTTGCGTGCCTTTCTGGGTGATCACGGCGATGATGAGCCGCCATACGAAGATCTGGTTCGTGCTGGATCTTCTGTTCATGCTGTTCTTTGCCATGTACAACGTGCAGTTCTTCGTGTATTACCACGACGAATGGCTGATGACCCGCGGCATTTTCCAGTATCTGATGCCGGACCGCATCCCGGGCAATTCTTTCAACATGTCAGAGATGCTGGGCATTCTGGATCCCTCGCTGACACTCACGATGTGCACCGCTTTCATCGCGGTCTACGCGGTATTCAAACACCCCAGGTTCATGACGGAAGACATGTCTGAATTCCCGGAGAAGACCGTCGGCTGGATGCGTGCGCGTACCGTTCTCGGGCTCCTTATTTTCATCATTCCTTCGATGCTTGCGCTCGTTACCACGCTGAAGCCGAAGGCGCATTCGTACATGGAAGATTACTGGAGCGGCTCGAAGGTCACGCTTATGGACCAGCGCGTTTCCCAGGAATTCACGGCGGACGGAGAGTCGGTCTCGAAGATCAAGTTCCGCCTCATTTCCAACATGGAAAATGAAAACGTGACCGTGAAAGTCGTGGTCGCGGACAACGAAGAAGGCAGAAATCCGCTTTATGAAAAAGAAATCGTTTCCCGTGACTACTTCGACGGTGAGCGGATCATCCTGAAACCCGGACTTCAGGTCACCGAAGGAAAGAAGTATTATGTTGTCTTTTCTTCGGACGGGCAGAAGGACGAAGGGGCGGCGGTCCTCATGACCTGTGACAGAGAGAACGGCCATGCAGGCCTTCTTGTAAACGGAAAACCGGAAGACGTCCACGTCGTGATGGATGTGATGAACTGATATGGAGCAATTACTGTACTGCGCACCGTGCCATTTCGGCCTGGAAAGTGTTCTGAAGCGCGAGATCATGGATCTGGGGCTTTCGATCAGCCGGGTGGAAGACGGAAAGGTCTTCTTCTACGGAAACGAAGGCGACATGGCGCGCGCAAACATTCGTCTCAGGACCGCGGAGCGTGTGCTCTTGGTCGTTTCGGAATTCGAAGCACGCACCTTTGACGAGCTCTTCGAACAGGTGAAAGCGCTGGACTGGAAGCGGTATCTGCCAAAGGACGCACGTTTCTGGGTCGCCAAGGCCAATTCCGTGAAAAGTGCGTTGTTCTCGCCTTCCGACATTCAGTCCATTGTGAAAAAGGCGATGGTAGAGGGGATGAAGGCACAGTATGATACGGAGATCATTCCCGAGACCGGGGCGGATCATCCGCTCAGGATCGCCATTCTGAAGGACCGTGTCACGCTTTCCCTGGATACGACCGGTGTGTCGCTTCATAAGCGGGGCTACCGGACGGACACGGTGAAAGCGCCGATCGAAGAAACGCTGGCGGCGGCGTTGATCGGTCTCACGCCCTGGAAGGGGGAACGCCCCTTTGCGGATCCCTTCTGCGGATCCGGCACCTTCCCGATCGAAGCTGCGCTCATGGCCATGCATATCGCGCCGGGTCTGGACCGATCCTTTACAGCGGAGGCCTGGAAGACACTCATCCCGAAGAAATGCTGGTATGAGGCTTCCACGGAAGCCCTGAATCTCATCGATCGCTCGGTACGGACAGACATTGAGGCGTCCGACATCGATCCGGTGACGCTCCGCATGGCGGAAGCCAACGCGGAACGGGCGGGCGTCCGGGAAAAGATCCGCTTTTCGGTACGGGACGTGAAAGACTTCCGAAGCAGTTGTTCCTATGGTTTTCTCGTGACCAATCCGCCTTATGGCGAGCGCATTTCCGAAAAGTCCGAACTCCCTGCGCTTTACGGCGCCCTGGGCAATGTTCTGAAAGCGCTGGATAACTGGTCTCTTTATGTGATCACACCTTACGAAGAGACGGAGAAGGCCATCGGACGGAAGGCAACGAAGAACCGGAAGATCTACAACGGCATGATGAAGACCTATTTCTATTCCTTTGAAGGGGCGAGACCGCCGAAAGGAGCATTTCAGGGATGATTAAAAGAATCATTTTCGCAACCGGAAACCCGGGAAAAGTGAAAGAGATCGATGAGATCTTGAAGGACCTTGGACTGGAAGTCGTCACGATGAAAGAAGCCGGTTTCGATCCGGACATCGAAGAGAACGGCGATACGCT
>DBVJ01000051.1:12432-18284 GCA_002308115.1 Lachnospiraceae bacterium UBA1267 | reverse complement strand
GGCGCAGGCGCGCCGTATCCGGTGAAACATGCCGCAGTGCTTAAACTGATGCAAGGTTTAAAAGGGGAAGAACGGGCGGCGCATTTCGCCTGCAACGTGGCAATGCTGTTTCCGGACGGCAGAGAGTTCGTGACGGAGGGCTTCCTCTACGGACAGATCGCGGAAGAGCCCAGGGGAACAGGCGGATTCGGCTACGATCCCATTTTCCTTCTTCCCGAAAGAGGGATCACGAACGGCGAGCTTCCAGACGGAGAGAAGAATAAGATCAGCCATCGCTTCAAGGCGCTCTCCGCGGCGAAAGAGATCCTGAAAAGGGAGTTATAATTGTTTCTCAGACACAAAAAACGGGCAGTTTCCTGCCCGTTTTTTCATGTTTTCCGGGTTTACCAGTCGGAGCTTGAAACGATCTGATTCCAGATGCCGTAAAGCGTGTCAAGCGTGTAGGGGTACTGATCGTTCATCCGGCTTCCCTTCCGTGCGCCGTCGCCCGGCAGATTATGCACCTTGATGGCGTGCTTGGCGGCCAGTTCCCGCGTGTAATTCTCGAGTCTCACGACGTAGCACCAGGTGATGGTGTGTTCGTAGTGG
The DNA here is from genome assembly GCA_002308115.1 of Lachnospiraceae bacterium UBA1267. Lineage (GTDB taxonomy): Bacteria > Bacillota > Clostridia > Lachnospirales > Lachnospiraceae > UBA1267. Next base: position 17,696 of record DBVJ01000051.1, on the reverse strand, counting down.
GAGACGAAGGGCTGCAGCTCGTGCGCTTCGATCCGGACCTTGCCGTCTTCCACGATCAGCGTGACTTTCGCAAGACCGCCCAGCATGCTGACCGTCTCGTCCTGCATGGAGATATAGTTTCCGAGCGAATAGTAGCATAGGGAGGTGTTTCCGTTCGGAGAGGTGATCCGCTTCACCGGCTCCAGGCAATGCGGATGGGTGCCGATGATGAGATCCGCGCCCCATTCCGTGAAGGAACGGGCCCAGTTCGCCTGACCCGGTGTCTGGGTCAGCCGGTATTCCTCTCCCCAGTGCGGGAAAACGATGGTGAAATCGGCTTCGCGTTCCGCCCGCTCGAGTTCGGCTTTGATCTTTTCCTCATAAGGAGCCGTCATCAGATCGATAAGATAGGGCTTTGCGGGATCCACGCCCGCATTCACGCCGTACACGTAATTGAAAATGGCGATCCGGACGCCTTGGACCTCGTAGATGTGCAGACGGTTGTAATCCGCTTCGGTCAGATGCACGCCGACCGTCATGATCTCCGGATACTTCTGCCAGAATTCCATGGTCCGTTCGATGCCCTTGGTGCCCATGTCGCGGACATGGTTCGTGGCGTTCAGAATGATATCGAAACCGGCTTTGGCTTCCGCGTCTCCCAGTTCCGTGAATACATTAAAGGCAGGGTAGTTTCTCAGACCGTATTCATTGCCGCCGAAAGGCACTTCATTATTAACGACTGCGATATCCGCAGCCTTGATCTCGTCCAGTACAGGGTCAAAAATGAAGTCGTAATTGACAGAGCCGTCCGGCTGGAACGCAAGGCCGCTCACGTCGGGGTGCATCAGCATGTCGCCGACCGCCGCAATGGTGATCCTGACAGGTTCCGGTTCCGTGGGTTCTTCAGTCGTGGTGGGCGCTTCGGTAGTCGTAGGCGCTTCTGTCGGCGCTTCTGTCGTTTCGGGAGCAGCCGTTTCAGACGGAAGAGTGGCATCGGATTCCTGACGGCTTGGAATATCGGTCTCCGGGAGGACCCCGTTATTCACCATACAACCCGCAAGAAGAGCAGCGAGGAAAAGAAGAAAGATGAAACGAGTAAAGGAAAAGATGTTTTTTCGTGTGCTGTGCTTCATAAACGCCTCCGACAGATGCAAGTGCATCTAACCTTATATATTTATCATCATCCATGAGATCGAGTCAAGCACGCAGCGCATATTTCGAAGATATGACGGAAGTGTTAAGAAAATATTGCGCACTCATTGCTTTTTCTGCTTTTTTGTGTTATAAAGAAAGCGGATTCTGACGGAATGGTGTTTTCCGGCCGGAATGATTCGTGGAAAGGAGCCAGAGAAATGAGAAAGTTTTATCGTTTATTCGCCGTTCTTCTCGTAATGGGGCTTCTTTCAGGCTGCATGCCGGGAAGGATCGAGACCGGCGAAACCATAGAAGTACCGACAAGGGAACGTATCACGGAGGAAGCTTCCAACGAGGGACAGATCCCTTACGCAGATGTGACCACCGACGCGCCGGTTGTCGTACCGACCGATCCGCCGACGGATGCGCCCACCGAGACATTTACGGAGCCGACGCAGTCTCCGAAGATCGGACTCACCGCGCTGGCGGTCGTTCCGAATTATGTCAACGTCCGTACGGGCCCGTCGACCGAAGACGAGATCGTCGGCAAGATTTTCAACAACTGCGCCGCGGAGATCCTGGACGAGGTGGACGGAGAGGACGGCAAATGGTATCTCATCACCTCGGGCAATGTGCAAGGCTATATCAAGTCTGAATTCTTCCTGGTCGGCGAGGAAGCTGAAGCCAAGAAGAAAGAAGTCGGCGTTCTGATGGGACTGGTCAAGGAGGAAGCGCTCCGCGTCCGCAGCGAGCCGGACATGACCAACAATGACAATGTCTTTACGCATTATCAGAAGGGTACGCTTGTTGTCATCAAGGAACTGAAGAACGGCTGGGCCAAGATCGAGTCCGACGAATCCAGCACGGGTTATGTGTACGCAGGCTGCCTGGACTACTGGTGGGAATTCAAGACCGCCATCACTCTGAAAGAAGAAGCGGCAGAACTCCAGCGTAAGAAAGAAGCAGAAGAGCGCGCAAAGAAAGCGCAGGAAGAATATGAAGCTGCGCTTCGTGCCGAAGCGGAACGGAAGCAGAAAGCAGAGGAAGAGGCCCGGAGAAAGAGTGAACAGGCCGCAAATGAGACGAGACCGCCTCAGCCGACCAGTCCGCCTCAACCGACGACCCCGCCTCAGCCCACCAATCCGCCTGCGACGGAAACCCCGGTGGATCCGAAAGATGCCTTGAGAGCCGCTGTCGTCGCCTATGCGCTTCAGTTCGTCGGGAATCCTTACGTGCACGGCGGACGGAGTCTGGTGACGGGAACCGACTGCTCCGGCTTCACTTCACTGGTCTATCAGCATTTCGGCTATTCGCTGTCTTATACGCCGGCAGGCCAGTCGGAACAGTATACGCGTGTTCCGGTTTCCACCATCAAGCCGGGAGACCTTCTGTTCTATTCGAACTCCCAGAAGTATCTGGGACATGTGGCCCTTTACATCGGGAACGGACAGATCGTGCACGCGGGAACTGTGGAAACAGGCATCATCGTTTCAAGCGCTTATTACCGGGATCCGCTCTTCGCGGTCCGGGTCATCAACTGAAGAAGGACCTCCGCAAAAGACCTGCGGAGGTCTTTTTTTGTCTCGGAAGCGGGTTTTTCAGCCCGCTTCCGGTTGATTTCCAAAGTGTTATATGTTAACATTTTCAATTAGAGTCCGGGCGCGGATGAGCCCGGCATGAGAGGCAGACGGCATGGTCCCGACCATCAATGGTTTGTTTTCATATGAGCTTTTCGGCCAGACACTCTGGATCACCACGACACATGTGACCCTTTTCATCGTGCTCGTTGCGCTTCTGGCGCTGGCCCTCGTTGCTCATCATAAGATCAGAAAGCATCCGGACGAAGTGCCCGGTGTGTTCCAGAACATTCTGGAGCTCATCGTGGAGAAGCTGGATTCTCTGGTTCAGGGCGCCATGGGCGCCAACGCGCATCGCTACCGGAACTTTATCGGTACGCTTTTTGCCTTCATCCTGGTTTCGAACCTTGGCGGCATCTTCGGACTCCGGCCCGTGACCGCGGACTTCGGCACGACCTTCGCGCTGGGACTCACCTCGTTCTTCGTCATTCAGATCAGCGCCATCAAGGCACAGAAGTGGCGTTATATCACCTCGTTCGGGAAGCCGTATTTCTTCCTGGCTCCCTCGAACATCATCGGCGACGTTTCCACCCCGATCTCCCTGGGACTCCGTCTGTTTGCCAATATCCTTTCAGGCACCATGATCATGGGGCTCTGGTACGGCATGCTGGGATGGATCTCATTGTTCCCGCTTTCCGCTTTCCTGGAAGCATATCTGGACATTTTCTCAGCCTGCATCCAGACCTACGTGTTTACGATGCTGACCATGACTTATATCAACGACAAGATCAGCTGAATCCATGACGGGCAGAGCCCGTTCTGAAAAGGAGGATTAACCATGAACATTACCGGACAGGAATTCATCTTCGGCTGCTCCGCCATCGGCTGCGGCATCTGCATGATCGCAGGTCTCGGGCCTGGTATCGGACAGGGCATCGCCGCAGGCTTCGGCGCGCTTGCCGTCGGCCGGAATCCCGGTGCCAGAGGCGACGTCACCTCTACGATGATCCTGGGACAGGCCGTCGCTGAAACGACCGGTCTTTATTCCCTTCTCGTCGCGATCCTTCTGATGTTCGCAAAACCTTTCACAAGCTGATTCCCGGAGGAATTCAATGGAACGGATATTCGGACTCGATCTGCAGCTTCTGCAGGACGTCGTCCTGACCGCCGTCGCGATCTTTATCCTGTTCTTTGCCTTGTCTTATCTGCTGTTCAATCCCGTCAGGGAGATGCTGGAAAAGCGGAAAAAGAAGATCTCCGACGAGCTTTCTGAAGCGGAAAGTTCCCTTCATGAAGCAGAAGCCATGAAAGCGGAGTATGAAGCAAAAATGGCTTCCGCGAAGGATGACGCGAACGAGATTTTGGACAATGCCAGGAAGAAGGCCTTAAAGAACCGGAACGAGATCCTGGAGGATGCGCGGAACGACGCGCAGAAACTCAGGGAACGCGCGGCCGCGGAGCTTGAGCAGGAAAAAGTGCACGCAAGAGACGATCTCAAAAATGAGATGGTCGATATTGCCGCGCTTCTTGCCGAGAAGGCAGTCTCGGGGAACATGAGCCCCGAGATCCAGGAAAAGCTCGTGAATGAGACGCTTCAGGAGATCGGAGAACACACGTGGCAAGATCAGTAGAGACAATCTACGGGGACGCTTTCTATGAAGCGCTCGTTTCCGCGGGACATCTGGAGGAAGGCCTCCGGGACGCGGAAGCGCTTCTTGGCGTTTTCAAAGGGGAGGGAGATGCTGAAGAAGTCACGTCTTCTCTCTCGGATGAAACGCAGGCATTGTTCGGCCTGGTCGTAGAGAAGGGCCGTGAAGAGACGATGCCCGGGATCCTGCGTGCTTTTATCGAGCGTGCCAAGAGGGAGGCCGGCATCGGAACCGCAGTCATCACCACCGCGTTTCCGCTTTCGGAGGAGAAGAAGGAGGAGATCATCCTGAAGCTCCGCGAGACAGCGAAATACCGTGTGATCGAAGCGGAGTGGATCGTGGATCCGTCTCTGATCGGCGGCATTGTCATCCGGCTCGGAGGACGCATGGTGGACGGAAGTGTCCGCCAGAAGCTCGGACGCCTGAAACGTGAACTTAGGGAAATGAAGATCAAGGAGAGCGAATGAAGCTGAGACCAGAAGAGATCTCCTCTGTCATCAGAGAGAAGATCCTGAATTTCCATACAAAAGCCGAGGCAGACAAGATCGGAACGGTCATTTCGGTCGCGGACGGTGTCGCCCGTATCAGCGGACTTCCCGAGTCCATGAGCGGCGAACTTCTGGAATTCCCGAATGAAGTCTACGGCATGGTCATGAACCTGGAAGAGGACAACATCGGCGCCGTGCTGCTTTCGGACACGGAAGCGGTGCGAGAAGGCGATATCGTAAAGTCCACCGGCCGTGTGACGGAAGTGCCGGTCGGCGATGCGCTCATCGGACGCATCGTGAACCCCTTGGGACAGCCGATCGACGGCAAGGGCCCGATCCTGACCGACAAGACCCGTCCGGTGGAACGCGTGGCCTCGGGCGTCATTACCAGACGTCCCGTGGACACGCCTCTTCAGACCGGCATCAAGGCCATCGAC
>DBVJ01000051.1:9858-12397 GCA_002308115.1 Lachnospiraceae bacterium UBA1267 | reverse complement strand
CAGACCGGCAAGACCGCCATCGCGATCGACACCATCATCAACCAGCGCGGCAAGGGTGTGAAGTGCATCTACGTGGCCATCGGGCAGAAGAGCTCCACCGTGGCCTCGATCGTCGCCACGCTGGAAGAATACCACGCCATGGAATACACGACCGTCGTCGCGTCCACGGCTTCCGAACCCGCGCCGCTTCAGTACATCGCCCCTTACGCGGGCTGCGCGATGGGCGAGGAATGGATGGAGCAGGGGCAGGACGTTCTGGTGGTGTATGACGATCTCAGTAAACATGCGGCAGCGTACAGGACCTTGTCGCTCCTTCTGAAGCGCGCCCCCGGCCGCGAGGCCTTCCCGGGCGACGTCTTCTATCTGCATTCGAGACTTCTGGAACGAGCGGCCTGCATGGCCGAAGAATTTGGCGGAGGTTCGCTGACCGCGCTTCCGATCATTGAAACGCAGGCCGGAGACATTTCCGCGTACATCCCGACCAACGTCATTTCCATCACGGACGGACAGATCTATCTGGAGACCGAAGCCTTCAACTCCGGTTTCCGTCCCGCTGTCAACGCCGGACTTTCGGTCTCTCGTGTCGGCGGCGCTGCGCAGCAGAAGATCATGAAGAAAGTTGCCGGACCGATCCGTCTGGATCTCGCGCAGTACAGAGAACTGGCCGCCTTCGCGCAGTTCGGATCGGAACTCGATCAGGCGACCAAAGAACAGCTCGCGCAGGGCGAACGCGTCCGCGAGATGCTGAAACAGCCGCAGTATGAACCCATGAGCGTGGAAGACCAGGTCATGATCATTTACGCGGCGACCAGAAAGCATCTTCTCGGCATTCCGACGGAAAAAGTCCGGGAATATGAGACGGAGCTTCTGGAATACGTCCACCGCCGCCGGCCTGAACTTCCGGATCTCATCCAGGAGAAGAAAGAACTCACGGAAGAGGTGGAAACACTCATGAAAGAAGTGCTGGACGAATTCACCGCCCAGTTTTTGAAGGAGCAAGAGGCATAACATGGCGTCGATGAGGGACATCAAAAGAAGACGCGAAAGCATCCAGTCCACCGAGCAGATCACGAAAGCGATGATGCTCGTCGCGACGGTCAAGCTTCAGAAGGCCAGGCAGAAAGCCGAGGCCTCGCGTCCTTATACCAATGCCCTCTACAGGACCGTCGGAGAGATCCTCCGCCGGACCGACGAGACTGCGCACAAGTATCTGAAGCATCCCGGAGAAGGCAAAAAAGCCGTGATCCTCATCACGGGAAACCGCGGCCTTGCCGGCGGCTACAACATGAACGCCGTCAGGATGGTGCTGGACGGACCTTTCGACCGGGAGAACACCGTGATCTACACCATCGGCCGGAAGGGTCAGGAGATGTTGCGCGCCCGCGGCTATGAATGCCGGGACGACTGGTCGGAAGTCGTGAACGCGCCGCTCTATAAGGACGCCATTTCCATCACCCAGACGGTCCTGGACCGCTTCGAAGCCAGCGAGATCTCCGAGATCTGGCTTGTCTATACGGAATTCAAGAACACGGTCGTCCATGTGCCGAAGTGCCAGCGGATGATTCCGGTCGCGCCGGAAGACGAGCATGTGGCGGCGGCCATGGAGGAAGAACGGGAGGACGTGCTCCCGATGAACTACGAACCGAATGACGAGGAAGTCCTGAACCGGCTGATCCCTCAGTACATGGCTTCGGTGCTGTACGGCGCGCTCCTTCAGGCAGTCGCTTCCGAGAACGGCGCCCGTATGACCGCCATGGACAATGCGACAGACAACGCGGAGGAAATGATCGAGAAACTCGGTCTTCAGTACAACCGCGCAAGACAGGGCTCCATCACACAGGAACTGACCGAGATCATCGCAGGCAGAAATGCGGTGACGTAAAACGGAGAGAGACATGGAAAAAATCGGAAAAGTCACAGAGATCATTTCCGCGGTTCTGGACGTACGCTTTGAAGGCGAACTTCCGGACATCAATGAAGAGATCCGCGTCACCGGCGCGAACCGTGAAGTGACCGTGGAAGTCGCGCAGGACCTGGGCGACGGCATCGTGCGCTGCATCGCGCTCGGACCGACTGACGGCCTGAGACGCGGGGACCGCGCGGTCGCGACAGGACATCCCATCACGGTCCCGGTCGGCCCGGGCACGCTGGGGCGCATTTTCAACGTGCTCGGCGAAGCCATCGACGGCAAAGGCGAAGTGGAATACGAGAAGCGGATGCCCATTCACAGAAAGGCGCCGGCATTCTCGGAACAGGTCACGACGATGGAGATGCTGGAGACCGGCATTAAAGTCATCGACCTTCTGTGCCCCTATCTGAAGGGCGGCAAGACCGGCCTCTTCGGCGGCGCAGGCGTCGGCAAGACCGTTCTCATCCAGGAACTCATCCGCAACATCGCTGCGGAGCACGGCGGCTATTCGGTCTTCACGGGCGTCGGCGAACGCACGAGAGAAGGCAACGATCTCTATCATGAAATGACCGAGTCCGGCGTCATCAACAAGACGACCATGGTCTTCGGACAGATGAACGAGCCCCCGGG
>DBVJ01000051.1:2872-9785 GCA_002308115.1 Lachnospiraceae bacterium UBA1267 | reverse complement strand
AACATTTTCCGTTTCACACAGGCCGGATCCGAAGTGTCCGCGCTTCTTGGCCGTGTGCCTTCGGCCGTGGGTTACCAGCCCACGCTCCAGACGGAAATGGGCGCGCTTCAGGAGCGCATCACTTCCACGAAGAACGGATCCGTCACCTCCGTACAGGCGGTCTACGTGCCTGCGGACGACCTGACAGACCCCGCTCCGGCAAATACCTTCGCGCATCTGGACGCGACGACGGTTCTGGCGCGTTCCATCGCAGAACTCGGCATTTACCCCGCAGTCGATCCGCTGGCATCCACCTCGCGTGTTCTGGATCCCAGGATCGTCGGCCAGGAGCATTACGAGACCGCGAGGCGCGTACAGGAAGTCCTGCAGCGCTATAAAGAACTTCAGGACATCATCGCCATTCTCGGCATGGACGAACTGTCCGAAGAAGAGAAGAAACTCGTGGCAAGGGCGCGCCGCATTCAGCGCTTCCTGTCGCAGCCTCTGCACGTCGCGGAAGCCTTCAACGGCAAACCCGGCGTATACGTGCCGGTTTCGGAAACGGTCCAGGGATTCCGCGAGATCCTGGACGGCAAGCACGACGATCTGCCGGAAGCCGCGTTCCTGAACGTCGGAACGATCGATGAAGTGCTTCAGAAGGCAAAAACACTGTAACAGACTGGACTGAGCCGGAAAACGCGGCTCAAAGGCAAATAAACGGGCTTTATCGGCAGGTTTACGGATTATGGCGTCAACATTTCATCTGACCATCATCACCCCGGAAAGGACCTTTTTTGAAGGCGATGTGAGCTTTTCGGAGTTTACGACAGAAGAAGGCCGGGTAGGCATCTACCCCGGCCATGAGGCGCTGACCTTGATGCTGGCTCCGGGCGTTCTTCTGATCCGGAGCGGGAACGAAGACCGGAAAGCCGCGATGCACAAAGGCTTTGCGGAGATCCTGCCGGACCGCGTCACGGTGCTCGCGCAGATCGCGGAATGGCCGGAAGAGATCGACCGGAACCGTGCGGAAGAAGACCGCATCAAAGCCGAGCGCGCCCTTCAGGAGGACGGATCTTCCGCCAAGGATGAGATCCGGCTGCGCCGGGCGATCGCGCGAATCGAGGCCAGTAAAGGGTGAGAGAAGAAACGGGCGGCTGCCGCCCGTTTTTCTTTATTTGAAAACGGAGGCCACGAAACATGGAAAACTATAAGATCACGGTACTGGGCGATATCATGTGCGAGCCGCCGTTTCTTCGCGCGGCTGAGGATAGAGGATACGATTTCCTCACGGCGCTCAAACCGCTTCAAACGTTGCTTTCCGAAGCGGACTACGTGATCGGAAACATGGAAACGCCGGTCGCGGGAGAAGAGTTGGGCTATACGGAATGGCTGGCCAGCTTCAACGCGCCGGACAGCTTTCCGGAGGCGATCAAGGCGCTGGGGGTGGATCTGGTCTCCACAGCCAATAACCATGCGGTCGACCGCGGCATGGAAGGCATGCGGAAAACCCTGGACAAACTCGATGAGATCGGCCTTCCGCACACCGGAACAAGAAGAAACGAAGCGGAAGACCGGGCATTTTACTTTACCCTCGGCAGCACGCGGATCGCGGTCGTCGCATCTACCTACGGCGTCAACGAGACGGTGAACCATGTGCGCCTTACGGACGACGACCGGAAGCTTCTGAACCTGCACACCGCGAAGATACCGGGCCTGAAGCAGCCGTCCAATACGACGAAGACACCTGAACAACTAAAGACCCGCGCGCTTTTCGAAGAACTTCTTGGGCGTGAACTCACATGGGAGGAGGGCGTCCGTCTGAAAAATGCGATGGGCGTGCCGAATCCGTACGCGGATGACTGTTTCGAGCCGGCGATCTACGACGCGGGCATGAAATGGATGGAAGAGACCATCCGGGAAGCCGGGAAGAAAGCGGATCTCATACTGGTGCTGCCGCATTCGGGCGGACAGTTTAATCCGGCGCCCGGTCTGGGCTCCCGCTATGTCATGAAGAAAATCCTCAACATGGGCGCTGACGCCATTTTCATGGCGCATTCCCACACCACGCAGCCCGCGGATATCTTAAACGGCGTTCCCTGCTTCTATTCACTGGGAAATGTGACCATGTACAGCGACACGATCTGGTCCACGAATGACTCGCTGCCCGATTTCGGACTTGCCGCGCACATTTACGTCCGGGACGGCGTCATCGTGAAAACCACGTTCTCGGTCATCCGTATCGTCATCACCGAGGATCATTATCTTTCGGTCGTGCCGGCGGACGAACTGTATGACAGCCTGAAGAGCAGGAGTGCGCGGCGTGAGCTCGCGGACAAGACTGCCGACGTGGTCTCACGAGTGACAGGGCTTCCGAGACCCGAAAAGCCGGGAAGACCGAAGAGGGAATACGAACTCCGATGAACTATACCTACATGATGGAATGTTCGGACGGCAGCTATTACACCGGCTGGACCAACGATCTCCGAAAGCGCATAAAGACCCATAAGGCCGGGAAAGGCGGAAAATACACCCGTTCCCGCCTTCCGGTGCACTTGGTCTATTTTGAGCGCTATGAGGAAAAACATGACGCCCGGAGCCGGGAAGTACGTTTGAAACAGTTAAGCCATGCAGAAAAGCAGGCGCTCGCGGCATCTTTTTCCGAAAACATGGCGGAATATACGGAAGAATCGTAAAAAAGTGCTTGCATTTTCAAAAAGCATTTGATAGAATCCGAATGTTGCCGCCTTATGAGGCGGAAGTTTCTGATTTATCACGGAGGTACAGTCATGGCGAAGTGTGAGATCTGCGGCAAGGGCGCTCATTTCGGAATCAAAGTCAGCCATTCACATAGAAGAAGCAACCGGATGTGGAAATCCAACGTCAGGCAGGTTCGCGTTCTGACCGATCAGGGAACGACCGCGAAAGTCTATGTGTGCTCACGCTGCATGCGTTCGGGCTACGTGACGAGGGCATAAACCCCGGCTGTCCGTTCGCGAAAGGAAGGCCAGGACCGTTTCGATCATTGAGAGGGCCCGGACTTCCGGTCAGAAATCCGGCTGAAAAGCCGGATTTTTGCGTTTCATCAAGGAGTAAGGAATATGAAGACACAACCGGAGAGATTTGACTTTGAAGCCCCGCCCGTAAGGACCAAATGGTACCTCCGGCCGCTGACCTGGCTTCTTTGCATGCCGGACGTTTTGAAGCACGGAAGCATCGTGAGAAGGCATCGCATGGAAGGCGTGAAACCGCCTTTTGTCATCCTCTGCAACCACAACGCGTTTCTGGACTTCAAAGTCCTGACAAAGTCCATTTATCCGGCCAGGGCGAATTACGTCGTTGCGATCGACGGCTTCATCGGCCGCGAAAAACTCCTCAGAGACGTGGGATGCATCGGAAAGAGGAAGTTCACGAGTGATCTGCTCCTCATCAGAAATCTCATGAAAGTCATCCAGAACGGAGACGTGGCCGTCATTTACCCGGAAGCGAGGTATTCCCTGTGCGGGACGACGGCGGTGCTTCCGGAGTCCCTCGGCAAGTTCTGCAAGCTCCTGAAGGCGCCGGTCGTGACGCTGATCTGCCATGGCCATCACATGAATTCGCCGTTCTGGAATCTGAAGGACCGGGGCGTCAAACCCGTCGAAGCGGATCTGACACTGCTTTATACGGCGGAAGAACTGAAGAATGCCACACCGGATGAGATCAACGACAGGATCCTCGAAGCCTTCCAGTATGACGACTATGCCTGGCTCAGGGAAAAAGGTCTGAAAATCCGTTACAAGGGGCGCGCGGAAGGGCTCGAGAAGGTACTGTATCAGTGCCCGGCATGCCGGAAAGAGTATGAGATGCACACCGAGGGCACGAAACTTTGGTGCGCTTCGTGCGGCAAAGAATGGGAACTCACGGAATCCATGGAGCTTTCCGCCCCGGATGGGAGGACCGAATTCACACACATCCCGGACTGGTATGAATGGGAGCGTGAAAATGTCCGCGCGGAAGTCCGGGCGGGTACGTACTCAAGCGGCGTCCTGCCGGCACGGGTCATGTCTCTTCCAAATGCGAAGAAGTTCATTCCGCTCGGAGAGGGAACGCTTTTACACGACATGAACGGCTTCACCGTCCGCGGAACAGACTTCGACGGGGATCCTTTTGAGATGATCAAGACAGTCCCCTCGCTGTATTCCTGCCACATTGAATATGAATACCTCGGAAAGTACGGGGATCTGGTGGATCTGAACACACTGGAGGACACCTGGTATATCACACCCCACGACGTGAAATGCTCCGTGACGAAAATGGCGCTGGCGACGGAGGAACTGTATTTTGATTACAGAAGAAAAGCCGGAAAGCCCGTAAAGCCTGGCTTTGCCTGAGGTCCGTCCGTAAGGATCCTCTTATGATAAGCACAAAAAAACGAGCCTGTGAAAACAGGCTCGTTTTTGAAAGCTCCCGGTCCGACTCGAACGGACGACCTGCGCATTACGAATGCGCTGCTCTACCGACTGAGCCACGGAAGCAGGTCATCGCGGACGTTCGCGCGTCCACTTGCCTTATTATACACAAAGCCCGGACTTTGTCAACGGCCAAAACGAAGCTTTTCGAAACCCGGTTTTCTGCGGTCATCCGGAAGAATCGACGCTTTGTCTTGAACCGGGAGCGTATCTTCGGTACAATAAAACAAAAGATTCACGAAGGAGGTTTATCGTGAGGACCGGTTTTTCGGAAGTCCGTCTGGACGACTGCTGTGTATTCCGCATGGGCGGGACTTTTACCAATTATCTAAGCTCGCAGATGGTTTTTCATACGCCGCTTTATGCTTCCGCCTGGGCGGTCGAAGCAGGAGAGAACAGTTTCATCTGGGTGTCTGCGGACATTGCGCGTTTTCAGGAATCCGACGCGGATCTCATCCGGGAAGAGATCTCCAAACGTACGCCGGTACCCTTTGACCATGTCCTGATCTCCGCAACGCATACGCACACCGGCCCGACCGCGCGTCCGAGCATTTCCCCTTATTTTCCGGCGGGCGACCTGTCCTATTTCGAAAAATTCGGCGCACGCATCGCCGAAGCAGGCGTACGGGCCTGGGAGAACATTTCCGACGCATATATGGCATACGGCCACACAGATGAATGGAAGTGTGTCCATAACCGCCGCTATCTCATGGACAATGGAGAGAGCATGATGGAGCCCGGCGGCCCGGAGTTCCCCGGACGGCTCATGAAGGAAGGGCCGGAGGATCCCGAACTTCAGGTCATCTGGTTCTACGGGGAAGCGGAATATGACGTCAACACGATCAATAAGCCCTTGGCGGTCATCGTGAATTATTCAAGCCATCCCTCGGAACTTTACGCGCTGGAGTTTGTTTCCGCGGACTTTCCCGGCGTCATCCGGCGGAACCTGAAGGCGGTCTACGGGGACATTCCGGTGCTGTATCTTCAGGGATACTGCGGGAACCTCACGCCCCGCGACCATGAAAACGACGCATCCTGGGGACATTTCATCGACGGGACGGAACGTGTCGGGACGGTGCTTACCGGCGATATTCTCCGCATCATGTCGCTGACACGCGAACGGAAGGACGTATCCGACATCCGCGTATTGAGCGGGAAATGCCGTCTGGATCTTCGTAAAGTCACGGATGAAGACCTGAAAAAGAGCGAGGAAGTGTTCCGGCTTTTAGAGACGGACAGAGCGGCTTTCGACCGGCTGGACGTCAAGCACAAAGCGCATGCGAACAAGATCCGGAACCTATTGGACAAATGGAAGAACGGTGATCACGAGGACGTCCCGCTGTCCGTGATCCGTCTGGACGATCTCATTTTCCTTACGCATCCCGCGGAGCTTTTCTGCGAGTATCAGCTGGACATGAAGAAGCGTCTTGGACCGAAGACTGTGGGCGTGGAACTCACGAACGGCGGGATCTGCTACGTCGGGACGAAACAGGCCTTCCTTCTGGGCGGCTATGAGATCAACGCAGGATTCTATACGATAGAGGCCGGCTCCGTCATCGAAGAGAGTCTTATCGGAATGGCCCGCGAGGCAGGAAGACCGGAGCTTTCGAAGAGAGCTTTCACGGAAGCGGAAGAATAGAACGGCTCACGGACACAGAGGAGGCTCCTCCGGGCGCCGGAAGGGGACTTTTGTTGACCTTTCCGGCGCTTTGTGATAATCTAATTCTGTATATCGAAATGATAAAGGAGAGTGCCTCATGAACGCAGAAAACGAAAATGCGAAAGGCGATCTCAAGATCTCGAACGAAGTCATCGCGCAGTTCGCCGGACTGGAAGCGCGCGGATGCTTCGGCATTGTCGGAATCGGTGCCCTCAGTAAGCGCGACGGCTTTGCCAAGGTACTGAAAAACGACAAGCTTTCCAAGGGAGTCATCGTCAGTGAGAAGAATGGCGCGCTGACGATCGATTTCCATGTCATCGTTGCGTATTATGTCAGCATCCGCACAGTTGCCGAGAACCTGATGTCCACGGTCATCTACCGGGTCGAGAATTTTACGGGCATGAAAGTGGACAAGGTCAATGTGTACGTGGAAGGCGTACGTTACATTGACTGAGGAGGAGAGGCGGATGAATCTCGGCGCATCAGATCTGAAAAGGCTGTTTTTTGCGGGCGCGCACGCTCTGGCAGAGAACAGAGAAGAGATCAACGAACTGAATGTTTTTCCGGTGCCTGACGGCGATACCGGAACCAATATGACGATGACCATCATTTCTTCCGCAAATGAGCTTCAGGCTCTTTCGGAAGATACGATGGCGGCTGTCTGCAAAGCCATTTCCTCGGGCGCTCTTCGCGGCGCGCGGGGCAATTCGGGCGTTATTCTGTCCCAGCTGTTCAGAGGCTTTCTGAAGGCGGTCAGGGACAAGGATTCCATTTCCGTCGAAGACGTCGTCGCAGGCTTTCACCGTGCGGTGGATTCCGCGTATAA
>DBVJ01000051.1:0-2817 GCA_002308115.1 Lachnospiraceae bacterium UBA1267 | reverse complement strand
ACTTCCGGGCCTTTCTTCAGGGCGTCGTCGAGCATGGCGACGAGGTGCTTCTTAAGACGCCGGAACTTCTTCCCGTGCTTCGGGAAGCCGGGGTCGTGGATTCCGGCGGGAAAGGCCTCATGACCTTCCTTCACGGCGCATTGGATGCGCTGAACGGGAAAGCCGTCGATATGAGCGTGCCTTCTCTGGAGAAGAAAGCGCCCAGGGAAGAGGAAGCCGAAAGCAACTATGATTATTGTGTCGATCTGGAGTTCGAAGCAGAAAAGCCGCTTCGTGAAGTCGATATCCGTGAATGCGCGCTTTACCTCAGATCGATCGGCGAGACGGAAGGCATTCAGGGAGAAGAGCCGTTCTACCGTCTGAGCGTTCAGACAGACCAGCCGGTCCTCGTGCTTCAGCATATCATGAAATACGGCATGCTCTTAAAGACCGACATCCGGAATCTGAACGAGCAGCCGAAGGAAGGCACGGAACGATCCAAAGAAGCCGCTCCGGCAGAAGACGCCAAGCCTGAGAAGGCTGCATTTGATCCTTCCAAGGCGAAAGAAGTGGGCTTTGCCGCGGTTTCCTGCGGGGACGGCCTTTCGGAGATCCTGAAGAGCCTGGAATTTGATTATGTGATTCCGGGCGGCCAGACGATGAATCCTTCCACGGAAGACATTTTAAAAGCCATCCAGGAAGTCAACGCCAGGAACATTTTCCTCTTCCCCAACAACGGAAATGTCATCCTGTCCGCCGAACAGGCGAAGATCATGACGCAGGACCGGAACGTCATCGTCATCCCGACGAGGACTGTCCCGGAATGCATTACCGCGAAGATCAACTATGATCCCGAAGGCTCTCTCGAGGACAATGAAGCGATCATGAACGAGGCCCGCGGAAAGTGCCGCACCATCGAGGTCACCTATGCGGTCCGTGATACCCAGATCGACGGCGTTTCGATCCGGAAGGACGATTTCATGGCGCTTCAGGACCATCATATCCTGACCAGCGATCCGGATCTTCTGGACTGTGTGCTGAAGTCGGTCTCTCTCGTCACGGAGAAGCTCTTCGGAGACACGATCGTAACGGTGTACTATGGTTCGGACGTGACGGAAGAGGACCTTAGAGTTCTGGAAGAGAAGCTTCCCGGCTATACGCATGGCGCCGACATTGACATTCAATGCGGCGGACAGCCTGTGTATTACTATCTCATTGCTGTGGAGACGATCTGATGGACGTCAAGTCGCCAGTCTCAGAATTAAAAGGCGTCGGCCCCAAAACGGCGGCGCTTTTTTTGAAGGCCGGCATCCGTACGGCCGGAGATCTCCTGAACTGGTACCCCCGGACATATGAAGTGTTTGAAAAGCCTGTGACCGTGAGAGAAGCAAGACTCCGGGACCGGGCTTCGATCTATGCCGTCCTGGTCCAGAAACCGGTGACGCGCTACGTGAAGCGGCTTCGGATCACGGATGCGCTTGCAAGAGATCCGGAAGGCGGGACGGTCAAGCTTACCTGGTTCAATATGCCTTATCTTTCGGGGACGCTCGCACCCGGATCCGCCTATGTTTTCTCAGGTAAACTGGACGGGACCGGGCTTTTACGGCGCATGACGCAGCCCAGGATCTTCAAAAAAGAGGATTACGAAGCACGCGAAAGGACGCTGAACCCGGTCTATCCGACGGTGAAAGATCTCCCCGCGAAAACCATTCAAAGGACCATTCAGGAGCTTTTCCGGGAAGGCGTAGTACTGCCGGAATCGCTTTCCGAAGATCTTTTGAGAGACTATGGCTTGATTCCGCTTCAGGAGGCGGTACGGGAAATCCATTTTCCGGTGACAAAAGAACGTTTTCAGATCGCCCGGAAGCGCCTCGTATTCGAAGAATTCTATCGCTTTATCCTGAATCTGAAGGAACTCAGGGAGAACAACCTGAAGGATCCGAACACACATTTCATTGCCAGGCATGAAGACGCCGCGCGTTTTGTCTCTCAGCTTCCTTACGAACTGACGGGGGCACAGAAGAAGGTGCTTTCCGAGATCGAGAAAGACCTCTCCGGCGACTCGGTCATGAACCGGCTGGTGCAGGGAGACGTAGGTTCCGGCAAGACGATCGTTTCCTTTACGGCCATGCTGGAATGCGCGCTTTCAGGCTTTCAGAGCGTCCTTATGGCTCCGACGGAAGTGCTTGCGAAGCAGCATTATGAGAATTTTCTGAAACTGAACGAACAATATGATCTGGGCCTGTCCGTCGCGCTTCTTGTGGGCTCCATGACGGAGAAGGAGAAAAAGATCTGCCGGGAGAGAATATCCGCTCATCAGGCAGACATCGTCGTCGGGACACATGCGCTCATTCAGGAGAGCGTGCACTACGAAGACCTCGGACTGGTGGTGACGGATGAACAGCACCGTTTCGGCGTCCGCCAGCGTGAGGCGCTCTCGGAAAAAGGCAGGGCACCGCACGTCCTGGTCATGTCGGCAACGCCGATCCCCCGGACCTTAGGAATGATCCTGTATGGGGATCTGGATGTTTCCGTGATGGATGAGATGCCCCAAAACCGCATTCCGATCAAGAACGCCGTCGTGGACATCGAATACCGGGAGAAAGCCTGGGCCTTTATCAAGAAGCAGGTTTCACTCGGCCATCAGGCTTTCGTCATCTGCCCGATGGTGGAAGAGTCGGACAGTTTTGGCGGAGAAGATGTCAAATCATACACAAAGTATCTGAAAGAACGCTTTCCGGACTGGATCCGCGTTGAATTCCTGCACGGGAAAATGAAGGGCAGCGAAAAGGATGCCGTCATGGAAGCCTTTGCAAAGAACGAGATCCAGGTGCTGGT
>DBVJ01000065.1 GCA_002308115.1 Lachnospiraceae bacterium UBA1267 | reverse complement strand
GTTAAAATGACTTACGGTGAAGCCAAAAAAGAGATCCTGTGCCGCCAGAAAGCCGTCCATGAACTCCTGAAGGACGCCCCGAAGGATTCGAATGTCGGCTTCTACATGCAGAACTCTGCGGAGTGGCTCATCGATTTCTGGGCGATCCTGGCGGCAGGCTTCTCGCCGGTGCTTCTGAATCTCCGGCTGGAAGACGGATCGCTGGAAGACGCGCTCCGTAGTTCCGGTGCCGTTGCAGTCATATCGGAAGGCAAACAGTTTTCGATTCGTACCATTCAGGAAAGCGAACTTGCCGCCCTCGCGGAAAAACATCGGGAGAATTCTCGGGAAGCGCTGCCCGAAGAAGATTTCGGCTCGCATTTCTTCATCATGACCTCCGGCACATCTTCCCGAGGAAGGCTCTGTGCTTATTCGGCCAAAGGTGTCATCGAGATCCTGAGGAATTCCAGAAAGATCCTGATCGACAGCCATTTCATGCAGAAGCATTACAAAGGAGAACTGAAGCACCTTTGCTTCCTGCCTTTCTATCACAGCTTCGGCATGATCGCGGTCTACCTGTGGTTCGGTTTCTATGCCCGGACCTTTGTGCATCTTAAGGACATGAAGCCGGAGACCATCCTCGAGACGGTGCACCGGCATGAGATCACACACATTTTCGCCGTGCCGCTGTTCTGGAACAAGGTGTATGAAGCGGCCATCCGCGCGATCCGCGACCAGGGAGAAGAGACTTTTGCCCGCTTTGAAAAGGGCATGGCGCTCATGGACCGTCTGGCGGACAAGCCGCGCCTCAGCCGTTTCCTTTCAAAGAAACTGTTCGGAGAGGTCCGGGAGAAACTGTTCGGCGAAAGCATCGCGTTTCTGATCTCCGGCGGCGGCAATCAGCGGACGGACGTTCTGCGTTTTTTCAACCACATCGGTTATCACATGGCCGAAGGTTACGGTATGTCTGAGATCGGGATCACCTCCGTGGAGCTTTCCGAGACGCCCGCGCTTCTTATGAGCGGCTCGGTCGGCCGGCCTTTTGAATCCATGCGCTATGAAGAACGGAACGGAAGACTTCTTGTCCGCGGATCTTCCATGGCGGATTACGTCATCACCGGAGGCGTCCGGAAAAACATCGATCCTGAAGAATGGTTCGAAACCGGAGACCTCTCAGAGGTGAAGGACGGACATTATTACATTCTCGGGCGTGAAGACGATCTGATTCCGGCGGAGAACGGAGAGAACCTGAACCCCAACATGATCGAAGAGCGTGTACTGGTGCCCGGATCCGATCAGGCCTGCCTGGTGAGCATCCGGGAAAATGATCACGTGAAGCCGGTGCTGATCCTGAAACTCTCAAGAGAACTGTTCGGCGGAGAACTGGATGAGATCAAAGAAGCCGCCTATGCGCGCCTCAAAGAACTGAAGCTTTCCGAAGCCATCGAACGCGTCGTGCTGACGACGGATGAACTGATCCAGGGCAATGAATTCAAACTGAACCGGAAACGCATCGCGAGAGATCTGCAGGCCGGGAAACTCCATGAATCCGGTGTCCATAGCGATACAGAGATCCCGGATGACGAACTCTTCGCGAAGATCCGCGAACTGTATGCCGAAGCGCTGGACAAGGAACCGGAGGACGTTTCCTACCTTACCGATTTCTTCCTGGAAGAAGGCGGTTCCAGCCTGGACTTTCTCACGCTTCTGTCCACAGTGCAGCGGGATTTCGGGATCACACTTCCGATTGCCGAGTCTGAGACGGCCTTCTCGCTCAGGGACGTGTATGAGTATGTGAAACAGCTGACTGCTTCCGGAGACGAAAAGGATGAGGCGGGCGGAAAATCTCCGCTCAAGGGGGCACAGGAATGATGAAGCTCTGGATACGGATCTTCAACTGGTTCGCCAAGATTACAGGCTTTATTCCTTTCTACATCGCTTTCCGCACGAAGATCCATTATGTGGACAGGAAGATCCAGGGACGTCATATCAAAGGACCTGCGATCATCATGTCGAACCACATCCAGCTGTTCGACTACGTGGTCTGGCTCTTTGTCTTCTGGACGAGGACGATCCGCACACAGGCGGCAGAGGTCCTGTACCGGCGGCCCATGCTGGGTCCGCTCCTCAAACAGCTCGGCGCGATCTATGTGAACCGTGAGACCAGAGACTTTAGTTTCTGCGACGAATCCGTCCAGCTTCTTCGAGAGGGCTGGGTGCTGACCATTTTCCCGGAAGCCCGCCTGCCCAAAAAGGGAGAGGAACGTCCGCTTCCGTTTAAGACAAGCGCTGCGTATATTGCGCTTCAGAGCGGCGCGCCGGTCATACCGGTCGTGACGGACGGCTCGTATTTCAATTTCAGAAGACGCGCCCAGGTCCTTATCGGAACGCCGGTTTACGCGAAAGACCTTCGTGAAGAAGGACTTACTGAGAAGGAAAATCTTCGGGCCGTAGCGGACAAGTTCCGTTCGATCATCAAGGACATGACAGCGGAACTCAGCCGCCGTACCGGAAACCCCGAACCGGTGGACAACGGTGAACCGCCCTTGAAGAAAGCCCGGGAACAGGCGAAGGAGGAGAAAAGATGAAATGGTTCTATGACCTGGTTGTCTTTTTCTGTGCGCTCCCGGGACTTCTCTGGTTCCGCCCGAAGAGGATCTACGAAGGCGGAAAGAAAGTCCGCGTAAAAGGCGGCGTCCTGACCATCGCGAACCATGTGGGCTATTGCGATCCCCTTTATCTTCTATATGGCGTCCCGTATAGAAGACATCATTTTGTCTGTACGGAGGACATCCTTTCGAGCCGTTTCCGGAAATGGTTCCTCCCGAAATGTCTCTGCATCCCGATCGACCGGGACAATATGTCCATGGACAGCTTCCGGAAAATCGTCGGCGTGATGAAAGAGGGCGGCATGGTGACGATGTTCCCCGAGGGGCACATCGTCAGAGATGACAGTACGGCGGGGCAGTTTAAGTCAGGCATGATCCTGATGGCGGTGCAGGCGCACGTTCCGATCCTTCCGGTTGCGATACGTGAGCGGAAGCATTTCTGGAACCGCATGCGTGTCGTCATCGGGCAGCCCATCGACATCGAGGCGCTCTACGGCCCCAGACCGTCCTTCGCGCAAGTTGACGAATTGTCGAAAAAATTATATATAAAAGAGTTGGAACTTCAAAAACTATTGGAGGAGAAATAATATGTCAATGACCAGGGATGCGTTCCGTCCGTACACGGATGCGGAGACTTTTGACCGGATCGTGGAATACGATTCAGTCACCGAAATGTGGGCAAAATGCCTCGCTGAATTTGCGGATAGACCCGCGATCGAAGACGACGGCAAGACCTATACATTTGCCCGGCTTGAGCAGGATGCCGCGTCCGTCCGCGCCGCGCTTTCGGGCCTCGGCCTTCAGAAAGGCGACAGAGTCGGCCTCCTTGCACCGAATTCTTATGATTTCGTGAAATCTTATCTCGGCATCGTGACCGCAGGTTTCGTCTGTGTCGCGCTGCCGCCGCATCTGGATGAGATGACGGTTTTCGGCTGCACGATGAAATATGCGCTGAAGGCAGTCCTCGTCCATCCGGCACTCGAAGAGAAGACCGCCTTCGCGAAGACACACGGCTCCCGTTCCGTCTTCCTGTCCACAACTCTTCCGGAAGCTTCCTGCCCGATGGCGGAAGGTCTTAAGGCAGAGGATCCCTGCGTCATGCTGTTTACCGGCGGCACGACCGGCAAGAGCAAGGGCGCGCTGCTTTCGCACGGAAACGTCCTTCAGGGCACGGTCAACGGCTGCTACGGCTACAAGGAAGTCTTCGGACAGCGCTACATGCTGGTGCTTCCCCTGACGCACGTATTCGGTCTGGTCCGCAACCTCATGACCTCGCTGTACACCGGAAGCGACCTCTTCATCGTACGCAACAACAAGGACATGTTCCGCGACGCGGCCATGTTCCGTCCGACCATCATGGTCATGGTCCCGGCGCTTGCGGAAATGTGCCTCCAGCTCGGCAAGAAGTTCGGCCGCAACATGCTCGGCGAATCCATGAAGACCATCATCGCCGGCGCCGCCGTCGTTCCGCCTTATCTCGTCAACGAATATGACAAACTCGGCGTGCTTCTTCTTCCGGGTTACGGTCTCACCGAGTCCGCGAACCTGGTTTCCGGAAACCCCGAGAGCCTCAAGAAACCCGAATCCGTCGGACTGCCGTTCCCGAACCAGGAACTTAAAGTCGTAAACGGCGAGCTTCTTCTCAGGGGCAAGAACATGATGATCGGCTACGTCGGAGAGGAAGAAGCCTCTTATGATGAAGACGGATGGTTCCATACCGGCGATCTGGTCCGCTTCGACGAGGAGGGCTTCCTGTACATTACCGGCAGAACGAAGGAGATCATCGTGCTGCCCACGGGCGAAAACATTTCCCCGGCGGAAATGGAGACGCGTTTCAATGAACTCGTGTGCGTCCAGGATACGCAGGTCTTTGAAGACCTGAATGAACGGGGCGAACACATTCTCGCGCTGGAAGCACTTCCGAGAATGACGGAACTTCAGGGCGTCGAGGACGTGAGGGCCTATGTGACCGCCGAGCTTCAGAAAGTAAACGAGAGCTTCCCGCTCTTCATGCGTGTGTCCAGGATCGAGATCCGTGATCAGGACTTTGAACGTACACCCAGCATGAAGATCAAGAGATATCACAGGGTGTGAGAAAATGACCAGACAGGAGATCTTTGACAAACTGAAAGAGATTATGGTCGAGGCGGACGACCGGAACCGGGAGATCGTCGAGAACAGCACGGAAGATACGGACCTTATGAAAGACTTTGGCTTCAGCTCCGTGAACATGCTCTACATCGTCATCATGATCGAAGAGAGTTTCGGCATTCGTTTTGAAGACCTTGGCGTACGTGACCTTAGAAAGGTCGGGGACGTCATCAGCTACATCGCGGAAGAACTGGAGAAATAAGCTTGAAATATGTCCTGTGGATCCTCCTGGGACTGGCAGGGCTCGCGCTCGTCTTTGTCGTGCTGCCCACCATCGTCTCTTACTTCGCAGCCTTTCGGAGAAGAAAGGGGCGTTCTTTTGACGAGCTGGATTTCACGGGCACACCGTATGAGCCGTATATCGCTCAGATCTCAAAAGAGATCGCGTATTTCAAAGCGAAAGAAATGGAACGTGTCGAGATCCGTTCCGCGGATGGTCTCATGCTTCGGGGTTATTATCTGGACGCCCAGAGCAAGCGGACCTGCATTTTCGTGCATGGATGGAACACCACGCCGTTCTCCAACTTCGGCACGCAGGGACATTTTCTGTACGAAGAGCTGAACTTCAACCTGTTGTTCATCCATCAGCGTGCTTTCGGTGAAAGCGAAGGGCTCCTGCATACGATGGGGATCAAGGAACGGATGGACGTCCGCAGCTGGATCCGTTTTGCAGACCAGCGCGGCGCGGACGAGATCCTGCTTTACGGCACCTCGATGGGCGCAGAGACACTGGGGCTTGGTGCAGACACCTTCAAGAACAAGAAAGTGCGCGCAATGGTCATGGATTGCGGTTTCGTATCCCCGAGGGCCCAGATGGAGAAACAGGCACGGGATTATCACATGCCCGGCGCGCTGGCGGCAGGCGGCGCCAGGATCATGGCGAAGATCCTTCTTCGCGTGGATATCTACGAAGAAGTTGCGGATCATCTCAGGAACACGGACATCCCGGTCTTCTTCCTGCATGCGAAACCGGACGAGGTCGTACCGGTAGAAGACACCCTCTCGAATTACGAGGCATGCGCCTCTCCGAAAATGAGACTCATCACGGAGAAGGGCTGCCACGCCACCGCGTTCATCGCGGGCGGAGAGAAGTCCCGCGAGATGATGCGCACGTTTGTTTTGGCCAATTTTGATGCATAGCGGAGCATATCCGCCATATTATAAGGGGCTCTGCCCTCAAAAACAGGAGTGAAAACTATGAAAAGATTTGCGATTATGTCAGATACGGCCTGCGACCTTCCGGTTGCGCTTCAGAAGAAGTATGACATCGAGGTCATTTCCGCCCATCTGACGCTCCCGGACAAGTCCGAGATCGACGTCCACATCGATTGGAATGAGATGAACATGACCCGGGAAGATTTCTATAAAGACCTGAAGAAACAGCCTTCGGCCTATGCGACGGCTCCGGCTTCTCCGGGCGAATTCCGCGATGCCCTTCTGAAACACGTCGAAAAAGGAGAAGGCGTGCTGTTCATCTCCATTTCCGCGGCGATCTCGGGATGCCTCGGCTTTGCGGAACAGGGCAAGGCGCTTGTGCTTGAACAGCATCCGGATGCAGAGATCCGCATGATCGACTCTCTTCGTTTCGGACCGGCGCTCGGCCTGATGCTTTTACATGCCGCGCTTCGCCGTGAAGAAGGCATGGACCTCAACGAGACGGCGGCATGGCTTCTGGAGAACAGGAACCGTTTCCACCAGGCAGGCTGGCTGGATGACCTTTCCTTCGTCGCAAAAAAAGGCCGCGTCAATCATGCGGCGGCATTCTTCGGCTCGCTTGCCGGCGTGAAGCCCATCGGCGAATTTGATTCGAACGGCATGACCACTGTTCTCGGCAAGGCTGTCGGCGCGAAAGCCGCTTTCAAGACGCTGATCGATTACATGGCCGCAACGGAGGAGAAGATCGAAGACCAGATCATTTTCATCGCCGAGACCAACCGTCTTCCGCAGGCAGAAGCGTTCAAGAAGCTGATCGAAGAGCGCTTCAAACCGAAGGAAGTCCTGATCACGGACGTCTGCCCGACCTGCGGCGTGAACGTGGGCCCCGGCCTCATGGCAGCTTACTACATGGGCAAACCCATTTCCGCAGACCTTTCTGAAGAACGCGCGATCATTGAAAAATCTCTGGCAGCGAAATAAACACAGATTTCGGGAGAGAATGCCATGAAGAAACTGACGAAGAGAAGCCAGATGCTGGTGTATGCGATTGGCGGCATGGGCGTCAATATGCTGAATCTGATGATGGGCTCTTACCTTCTGAGCGCCATCATCGCTTCCGGCTTCGGCGAAGAAGCCATTAAGAACCAGACGTTTTCCGGCCCCCTGGGCCTGAGTCTGGATCTGGTCATTGCCGGCGCCTGGGCAGTCCTCACCGTGATCGCCAAGGTCATCGACGGCGTGATCGACATCCCGATGGCTTCTTTCACAGACAATCTGAAGTCCAGGTTCGGCCGCAGGCGTCCCGCGCTCATCATCGGTCTCGTTCCGATGGTCATCGCATATGTTCTTTTCACGCTTGTGACGCCTGAAATGAAGGATGAGTCGCTTCTGAACACGATCTTCTACTTTGTGGCGCTTTGTGTTTTCTATTCCTTCTACACGCTCACGATGGTCACTTATTATGCAACCTTTACGGAAATCGTGGATACGGTTGAAGAGCGGAATTTCATTTCAAACGTCAAGTCGGTCTGCGACATCGTCTACTTTATTCTGGGTTATGTCGTCGTCGCGGCAATGCTGAAAGGAATGAACATCCGCCTGGTGGCGATGATCATCCTGCCCATCGTCCTGACGATGCTGATCCCGATCTTCATGATCAAGGAACGCTCCACGCTTCCCGAGGACGTCGAGAAGGAAGAAAACGCCGAAGAGAAGCATCTCAAAACGGTCAATCTGTTCCAGTCGATCGCGGCTACCTTCAAGAATAAGAATTATATTCTGTGGCTCATCGTCTATTCTTTCATGACCTTCGGCGTCCAGCTGTTCCTGTCCGGCATCAACGAGTTTTTCTCCGTCTCCGGCATGAACATGATGACCGTCATGATCTGCGCCTTCGGACCGGTGCCGCTCACCTTGATGATCTACAACAAACTCATCAAGAAATACGGCTTCGGCGTGGCTTTTGCCTATACGCTGGTCATTTTCGGCCTGGCCATGCTTGGCATGTATTTCATTGCCAGAATGGAAGCCGGAAGCGCAAAGACGGCGGTTTCCATCATCGGCGGCCTCTTGTCGTCCTTTGCGATCGGCGCGCTGTTTTCGGTGGCCTATTCCGTGCCCTCGCAGCTTGCGGCGGATGAAGAGAAGAAGACCGGCATCTCGAACTCAGCCATGTACTTCGCTGTGCAGGGCCTGTTCGCGGGTGTCGCGAGCGGCATCGGCGGCGGCATGACGCTGACGCTTTTAAAGACCTCGGAGCCGTTGATTGCAGGCACGAAAAATACCATTTTCATTACGCTCATCGCGGCAGTCGCGATGCTGGTGTCCCTCATCCTGATGGTTTTCCTTCCGAAGACCGTCCTCAAGATGGGCAGACAGGAATCCGGAAGTGACAAAAAATGAGACTTCGCTCGCTGAACGGAATACAATTTGAACAGATGCTCCGCGGGGGGCTTTATGCCATCCTGGCCAAGGAAGAGGAGATCAACGAACTCAATGTCTTCCCGGTCCCCGACGGCGATACGGGCCTCAATATGCGGGCTACGCTTCAGCATGGCCTGAAGGACGTCTCGGGCATTCAGGACTTCGGCGCTTTCATGGAGAAAGTGTCCGACGGCATGCTTTTGGGGGCGCGCGGCAACTCCGGCGTTATCCTCTCCCAGATCTTCCGCGGTTTTTATCTGGCCGTCAGAAGAGACTCCCGCGTGAACGTCGCGGAATTCCGCGACATGCTGATCCGCGGCTATAAGACGGCTTACTCTGCCGTCGACAATCCGGTCGAGGGCACGATCTTGACCGTCGCCCGGGAGGGCATCGAGAACATCCGGCCCCAGATCACCAGAGAAACCGGCATTGACGGGATCCTTGGCATGTACATCGCCGAAATGAAGAAGAGTCTTTTAAGGACGCCGGAACTTCTGGCGGTCCTGAAGGAGGCAGGCGTCGTGGATTCCGGCGGCATGGGCTACATCACGATTTTCGAGGGCATGCTGAATGCGCTGCAAGGCGGAAAACAGGCCTCAGGCACGTCCGATCCTCTGCCTGAACTGCATGACCTCCCGGAGCTTTCCGCCCCGGATACCGGCTTTTTTGACGAGAATACGGTGTTTACGGAAGGCTACTGCGTGAGCTTCCTTCTTCAGCTCATGAAGGCGTCGGGCTACACCCCTCGTTTCAATGAAAACGTCTTCGTGAAAGACCTTAGAAGTTACGGCAATTCCATCGTCGTGGCCCAGGTCGGCAGCCGTGTGAAAGTGCACATCCACTCGATGAAACCCGGCCGCGTCCTGAACCTCGCCCAGGAATACGGCGAGTTCCTCTCTTTAAAGATCGACAACATGCAGATCCAGCGGGCGGAACGCGACAAGAAGATCGCCGCGAAATCGAAGAAGCTGAAGGAGACGGCCCATAAACCGCTCGCAAGTGTTGCGGTCGCGAACGGCCAGGGCTTCGAGGAAGTCTTTACCGGCCTTGGCTGCGACGTGGTGCTTCAAGGCGGCGCGACCATGAACACCTCGGCCGATGATTTTCTTCAGGCATTCCGCTCGTTAAACGCGGACCTCATCACCGTCTTCCCGAATCACCCGAACATTTTCATGGCGGCAGAGCAGGCGAAGACGCTTTGCCCGGAGAGAAGAGTGGAGATCCTGCCCTCGAGAGGCATGGCAGCCTGTTATTCCGCGCTTCAGATGGACATCCGGGATTCTTCCGATCTGGAAGCCCGTCTGGAATCCATGAGACGCGGCCTTCAGAACCTCGTCGAATTCAAGATCACCAAGGCGACACGGGATTATGAATCCGGCGATGTTTCCGTGAAAAAGGACGACTATATCGCGTTCTCCACGGGCGGTGCGGCGGCTTCCGGCGAGACGCTCATCGATGCTGTGGAAGCGGCGCTTCGCACAGTCGAAGACATTGATGAACGGGAGAGCGTGCTCATTTTCACCGGCGAGGATTTTGATCCGGAGACGGAAGATGAACTGACAGAACGGATCGGAGAGATCTCTCCGATGCTCGAACCGGCCTTCCTGCCGGGCGGACAGCCGGTCTATCCGGTCATTCTGGGGGTCCTTTGATGAAGCTGATCGTTTTTTGTCCGGCCGCGCTCTCTGCCTGGCAGATCGTACTGATCGTCGCCGGGGCGCTTGCGTTCATGGGAATCTTCTGGCTGATCCTCTTCGGCGAGGTCCTGTACCACATCCTTCTGGTACGCACCACGAAGAAAAAATGGCAGCGCGGACCCTCCATGCCGGATGACAAAAACTATATGAAGCTGTATACTTATGGCGAAGCGTGGCGGAAGGCGCATCTTTCGAACATGAGGGACGTCCGGACGAAAAGCGGCCGTCTCACGCTGGCAGCCGAGTATTATGACTTCGGAAGCGACAAATGCGCCATCGTCCTGCCGGGACGGATGGAGACCGCCTGGTACTGCGCCTTCTTCGCGGAACCCTACGAGAAGGCCGGCTGGAACGTTCTTTGCATCGACCCGAGAGCGCACGGCCTGTCCGACGGACGATACAACACGGTTGGATTCCGTGAATGCAGGGACGTGATCGCATGGGCGAAGTTCCTGCATGACGAGATGGGGATCCAAAAGGTGTTCATCCATGGCGTCTGCATCGGTTCCGAAGGCGCGTGCTTCACGCTGGCGGAGCCGGACTGCCCGGATTATATCGTCGGAATGTGCGGAGAAGGGATGTTCAAAAACTTCTACGCGACCTTCCTGACACATCTTGAGGAAAAAGGCCACAAGCCTTTCCCGTCGGCGATCATGGGGATGCTTTTCATGTGGCTTCACACCGGCTCGGACGTCTGGCACGACGGCCCGGAGAAGCGGTNNTACGGAAGCCGATCCTCATGCTGCACAGCCGGGAAGACATTTACTCCCTTCCGGAGATCGCGGTGAAGCTTTACAACTCTGTCACCATAAAGAAGAAGGAACTGGTCTGGTTTGAACACGGCGCACATTCGATGATCCGAAGCTGGTCGTCGGAGAATCGTGAAAAATATGACCGCGTCATTGCGGACTTTTTAAAGGATCTTTAAGGCATTACACGAAATTCCGGCAGGACCGGAGAGAGGAGAAACAAATGATCATTTGCAAGAATTGTGGAGCGGAGCTTCCGGACGGTGCGAAATTCTGCACGAAGTGCGGATATGCGGTCATCCCGGAAGAAGAGTTTCTGAGAGAGCCTCAGGAAGCACAGGCGGCCCCGGACGACTGGAACGCGCAGGCACAGGCCGCGGAGCAGGCATCCTATGATCCCTATCCGGCCCAGAATCAGTATCAGAATCCGCAGTACCAGAATCAGTACCAGTACCAGAATCAGCCGCAGTATTACGGCGGATATCAGGATCAGAACGCCTATAACGGCTATCGCGAAGCTCCGCAGGCCCCGAGTGACGAACGGAATGCCGAAGGCAGGACCGCGATGATCCTGGCGATCATCGGCGCGGTTCTTTCGGAACTTGGTCTCCCGGGCATCATCCTCTGCGCAATCGCAAAGGGCAAGGTCAAGGCATGGGAGCAGAAGTACGGTCCGGCGACCGGCATGGCGAAGGCAGCCAAGATCATTTCCACGGTCGGCATGGTATTCTCCATCATCATGACAGTCTTCTGGGTGATCTATTTCTTCATCGTCGTCGGCCTTGTCGCGGCAGGACGTTCCGGCGCGCTGGAAGACTTCTTTGAAGAGTTTTTTGATCTGTATTGATCTCTTGAAAGTTTTTCAAGAAAGTGGTTGACAACCACGGCGGAATCTGTTAGATTCCTATTTTGTCAAAGCAAGTGGGATGTTTATGTCCCCACCTCAGCACGCCGAATGGCAGTGACTCGGGTCAGTTTAAAAGATCATCAGCGATATCGCTGTGCTTTTATGCGGCTTGCCTTGGCAGGCCGCGTTTTTTGTTGCGGCAGTTCAGCACCGAAGCATTTTCAGGGAGGTACGACCATTAGCGAAGTGATCACGAACGAGCGGATCCAGGCCAAAGAGGTCCGGCTCATCTCCGAAGAAGGCGCCCAGCTCGGCATCATGAGCATTGAAGAGGCGCGCGAAAAGGCCGAAGAAGCGGGCCAGGACCTGATCCTGATCGCGCCGCAGGCCAACCCGCCGGTATGCCGCATCATGGAGTACTCGAAGTACAAATATGAACAGGACCGGCGCGAACGGAAGGCGAAGAAAAACCAGCGCACCGTGGAAGTGAAGGAGATCCGTTTTTCTCCGAACATCGACACGAATGACCTCAATACGAAGTCAAACGCCGCCCGAAAGTTCCTGGAGAAAGGGAACCGCGTCAAGGTGACGCTTCGGTTCCGCGGCCGTGAGATGACACACGTGAATGAAACGAAGGGCGTGCTGGATGAATTTGCTGAAACGCTTACGGACATTGCAACGATGGACCGTGCGCCGAAAATGGAAGGGCGTTCGATGAGCATCGTTCTCGCCCCTAAGCAGAAGAAGTAAAGTATACACGAGGAGGACAACACAATGCCGAAAGTCAAGACAAAACGCGCCGCTGCGAAGCGTTTTAAGAAAACCGGTTCCGGGAAGATCATGCGGATGAAGGCTTACAAGAGCCACATCCTCACCAAGAAGTCGACGAAGCGGAAGAGGAATCTCCGTAAATCGACCGAACTCGATCACGCGAACGTCAACATGAAGCAGCTGATGCCCTATTTATAAGGCGAAGCGCTGTGATACATGGAGATCATTGATCGAAACGGCTTGAAAGATTGTTACGGAGGAAATAGAAATGGCAAGAATCAAAGGTGGATTAAACGCGAAGAAGCGTCATAACCGCGTCCTGAAGCTCGCGAAGGGCTTCCGCGGCGCCCGTTCCAAACAGTACAGGATCGCAAAGCA
>DBVJ01000129.1:359-3361 GCA_002308115.1 Lachnospiraceae bacterium UBA1267 | reverse complement strand
TGGACTCCGCCTCGAAGAAGATCCAGAAAAGGGAGATCCAGAAAGGTTATCACAGCACCGGAAACAAGAGCGGGAGTTCCGCGGCAGCCGCAGGGAAAAAGGCCGCGAAGGAACGAAAGACGGCGAAGAAAGCCAAGGAGGGAACAAAGGACACCGCGAAGGCGATCGGGAAGTTCATCAAGGAACATCCGATGGCGGCGCTTGCGATGGCCGGGATCCTGTTTCTAATCATCATCAGCGCTTCGATGTGTTCTACCTGCACCTCGTTCTTTGCGGCAGGCGGAGGCGTCGTATCGGCAACCTCCATCTCTGCCGATGAGAAGGAGATCCGGGCTGCCGAGGAGGAGTACTCCCGAATGGAACAGGAACTGAAAGACTCGTTCGAGAAGGAAAAACAGGGATACCTGAAGAGCAAAAGCAAGGACAACCGCATCTCAGAGGTCGAGATCATTTATGAGCCTGATTTCGGGCATGACCCGCTGGAACTCGCTTCTCTTCTGACTGTTCTCCACGGTGAATACAAGGCAAACTCGGTGAAGAAGACGCTCGAGAAGCTGCTGAAGCTTCAGTACAAGAAAGACGTTCTTTACGAAGTCATCGTCAAGGAGCCCGCCACGGACGAACCCTCTTCCGAACCGGAAACCGCAGAAAGCAAGCCTTCTGAAACGGAACCTGAGGCAGAGGACATAAAGATCACGATCACCGTGACGTACCGCGGGATATCAGGCGTCCTTGAAGAAATGGGATTAAACAAAGAAGCACAGGAGCAGTTCGCGACGCTTGTTCTCACGAGAGGCAACCGACCGGAACTGTTTGGAGAGTAAGGAGGAAGAATGAGCACAAAACTGGAAAAGATCGGCGCGGAACTTAAGCGCGCGGAACAAAAGGCGGCCGAATGGTCGAAAAGGGCCGAGGAATTAAAAGCCCAGTACAACGAACAGGAAAAGACGGAACTTTCCGACATCTGCCGAATCTATGAGATGACGCCTGACAAACTGAGGAGGCTTCTGGAAATGACGGGGAACGGGCTTCCGGATCCCCGGCTTGCGGAAGCGATCGAAAAGGAGGATGAAGACAATGAATAAAGTCGTTTTCAGCATGCTCGGCATTCTTGCCGCGATGCTCATCGCGGTGGATCCGGCATATGCTGCCGAGACAGGGAAGGAAAGCAAGTCGGCAACTCAGAGCGAAGCTGAAACGGAGCCCGAGAGCGAAAAACCGACCAAGGCAACCACGGCACCCACGGAAAAGCCGACAGAAAAAGCTACAGAAAAGTCCACAGAAAAGGAGACAGAAACCGTCACTTTGGAAATGGTCGACGATTTTGGCCTTGCGTTTACTCCGGAAGGGAACATGACGCTGGTGGACGATTTCGTCACCTCTTCCGGCAAGCAGTTCATGACGGTGATGACGAAGGCGGGAAACACCTTCTATATCATCATT
Source organism: Lachnospiraceae bacterium UBA1267 (assembly GCA_002308115.1). GTDB lineage: Bacteria > Bacillota > Clostridia > Lachnospirales > Lachnospiraceae > UBA1267. The sequence continues at coordinate 1,918 of DBVJ01000129.1, read as the reverse complement.
GACCGTGACGCTGACGGAAACGGGAACGTCCACTTTCTGAATCAGGTGGATGAGCGGGATCTCTTGTCCCTTATGGACGAATCCGAAGCCTCAGAGGCTAAAGAGGAACTGGAGTCAAAACGGGCGGAAAAGGAACAGGAAAAGCCCTCCGAGGTGCCAGATGAAACGAAAGAGCCTGTGAAGGAGCCAGCTGAGAACAAGGATCAGTTGAAGAACGTCCTGATCGTTGCCATTCCGATCGCCGTAGCGCTTGGCGTGATACTCCTCTTCTTCCTGAAGAAACGGGGAAGCCACTCATCGAAGCCGGAAAACAGTGAAGAGGAATCCGAGGACGATGAGGATGAGTATGAGATCTGAGGTCGGGATGCGGAATGAATAAACGGTCCAAGATTTATCTCCTCCTTACGGCGGCGAGTGCGGTGATGCTCGCCGCCTCTTTTCTTCTCAGTCTGGAAACGCTGAAAGGCATCCGGCGTCAGAGACAGGAAGCAGCTGTCATTGAGGAGTATCTGAAGAACTACAGTGCCTCGGTCCGGGAGAACGAAACGGCTTCTTCTGAGGTTTCTTCTAAGGAAGAGCCGGAAGAGACAGTATGCGATGAAACAGAGGGGACAATCCCTGTTTCATCAGGGATCGTCGATGACCGGTACTATTCCCGTGACGGCGTCACCTATACGCCGGATTTCGCCAAGGGAACGCTCGACTCGGTGCTTGAGATCCCCTGCATTTCTTTAAAAAGGGGCGTTTATACGGGTTCTCGTGCAGAGATCGAGTATGACCTCTCCATCTGGCTCACGACCGTTTCCAGCCCCGAAATAAAGCTCGGGGAAACGCACTACGCGATCTACGGTCACAATCACCTGGTGCAGGACTTAAGCTTCAACCGCCTGAAGGACGTCCGGATCGGTGACAGATTCACTCTGACCAAAGAGGACAGGATCTATGCCTACAGGGTCACGGACATCCTCGCCGACTGGAGAAACTCCGGAAGAAAGAAGTACGCGACCAACATGAATCAGGACCCGTCTCTCTGCTTCATCTTTACCTGCGGAAGGGACCACTGGCTCCTAAACGGCCAGTCCACGAGATATAAGGACTATATCGTCGTCGGGACGCTTCAGGGCGTTTATTCCGCCACGGAATGGCGGGATAAAAAGAATGTTCCGCCGGAACCGGAAACAGTCACTTTTGTCGCGAGAAATCTTATGAAGACAAGGCTGGAGATCCAGACGGAGTCCGATGCGCAGGGAATGGTCCTGAAGGTTGCACAGATGGATGAGAACGACCGCTTTGTACAGGGTTCGGTCCTCTCGATTCTCGACTCCGACGGGATCGAGGTCATCTCATGGGTGCAGGAGAACGGATACAAGGAACTCCGCCTGCCTGAAGGCACCTGGGTCATCGCGGTCACGGAACAGGATGACAAATACGAGGAGCCGCCCGGAAAAGAGGTGACGGTTACTGCCTCTCTCACGAAGATCATTACGATCGGCGAGGAAACAGAGGAAAAACCGGTCTCAAACTCGGAGGGCCTGCTCCTCATCGCAATTCTTTCGGCT
>DBVJ01000129.1:0-351 GCA_002308115.1 Lachnospiraceae bacterium UBA1267 | reverse complement strand
TTTTTGACCCTTTTCACCGTTTCCCTTTGGAAACACAAACACAGTAATAACCTCCCGGACTCTGATCAAACCGGTGAGGATTACACAAATATCTTAAGGAGGTAGTCTCATGAAGAAGATTACAATGAAGATCAGCGCTATGATCGGCGCACTGACCATGGCAGTGTCCATGTTTGCAACTCCCGCTTTTGCCGCGGATCCCGGCTATACGTATGATCCGGTCTCCGGTAGCAAGATCCACGCGGAGAAGTACCTCGTGATGGATGACGAGGCGAATGTTCCCAATGTCGCGTTTGTTTACAGTATCAGAGCGGGCCAGGCCATCGCCGGGGAATACAACACCGACGGCAC
>DBVJ01000085.1:4250-10396 GCA_002308115.1 Lachnospiraceae bacterium UBA1267 | reverse complement strand
AACGAAGACGGCAAGACCGTCGCCGCAATGGACTGCCTGGTGCCCGGTATCGGCGAGATCATCGGTGGTTCCGAGCGTGAAGCGGATTATGACAAGCTCATGAACCGTATCAAAGAGCTCGGCATGGATGAGAAGCAGTACGACTTCTACATGGATCTCCGGAAATACGGCACCGTCCGTCATGCGGGCTTCGGCCTCGGCTTCGAGCGCTGCATCATGTACGTGACCGGTATGGGCAACATCAGAGACGTGCTGCCCTTCCCCAGAACCGTTAACAACTGCGGGATCTGAAGATTACAAAGCAAAAACAAACGTCCGGAAACCGTGCTCGCACGAGTTTCGGGACGTTTGTTTTTTGCACGTAATCTTAATCTTCCCCCTTGTGGACCACGACCTGCGGGAAGGGGATCTCGACGCCTTTCTCCATGAAGAGCATGCGGACGTCCTGGGTTAGCATACGGCGGGCGCCGAAGACATTTGCCTCGGTGCAGCTCACGGCAATCTTCAGATTCACGCCGCTGTCCGCCAAAGCGTCCACGCCGAGATACTTCGGCGCGGCAAGGTACAGATCCGGGTGTTTGTCGAGCATTTTCGGAAGCTCTGCTTCGAGGAGTTCTCTCAGTTTGAGAAGGTCGGTCTCGTAGGCGACCGCCACTTCGCAGATTGCAACGGACGGATTTTTGGAGCGGTTCTGGAAGTTCCGGATGTCAGAGTTGTTGACGACTTTCAGGTTGCCGCCGGCGTCCTCGATGACCGTGGTCCTGACGCCGATGTCACGCACCGTACCGCGGAAATCGTCGAGGATAATGATATCTCCGATGTTGTACTGCCCCTCAAAGATGATGAAGATACCGGTGATGATGTCTTCGATGAGGCTCTGCGCGCCGAAGCCCAGGATCAGTCCGAGGATCCCGACACCGGCCAGCACCGCCGCCGTATTGACGCCCAGGATGCTTAAGGCCCAGACGATCGCGGCGATCACGGCCACGTATTTCAGTACGCCTGCGATCAAACCGGTCACGGTCTTCGCGCGGTCGCTGGCTTTTCCGATCAGCTTGAGGATCAGGCGGATCGCGAGGTAGGCCAGAAATACGATGCAGACGGCCAGAAGCGCCGTCGCAACATGCGCAAGCGTGATCTTTCCGCTCCGCTTGATCAGCATGTGCTCTGTTTCCAGTTCCTGAATGGCCGAGGCGCTTGTGCCTTCAAAGAGCCAATGCGGATTGAGAAGCAATACGATCAGCGCGATGGCGATCACGGCGAAAATGACGGTCGTGACGACTTTTCTTTTCTTGTTCTTTTCCATGTGAAGCCTCCTTCTCCTGAAACGAGCGCTTTTTAATAGCTCACCTGGCCGCTGGCCGAGCAATTCCAGATGGGTCCGCGGCCGCCGTCATAGTAGGCGTAAAGATCGAAATAGTAGATGCCTGTAGCGAGATTTGTGAGCTGCACCTGATAGACCAGTCTCTGCGTGCCGTCTCCGGCAGCCTCGGAGGAAACCAGCTGAGGTGTGGGGAGTTCAGTCCAGTTGGTATAGCCGTCCGCTTCGGAATAGTACGCATAAGTGTCGAAAGTCAGATGAGCCATATCGACCACGGAGAGGTTGATGGAGACCTCTGCTATGAGCGTGGCGTTGGAATCGGCTATGCGGACCGATGTGGCCCGGGCAAAGTTTCCGGCCGCCTGGTCAAACTCCTGGCTTTCCAGCGTGCCGGTGGTTCCGTCCGGATAAGTATAGTTCACAATGATCTTCGAGTTCTGTTTGATGACCGAATCGGAGCCCTGGTAATCATACAAGGACTCATTATAGAAGTAATCGCCAAAGACGTCGTCGTCTCCTGTGCCGTCATACGTTCTTGTACCGCTGTTTCCGCCTACCGGCACCCAGGCGCCGTTTTGCTGGCGGTACATCGTGATGGTCGCAGATCCGCCTTTCAGATCGTTGAGCGTGAGATACACCATGACACCAAAGCCGGTGTTGTCACTCATTTCCGTGAAGTTCAGGCTTAATGTCGGGGCGACGTGCTGAACAGCCGTGGTCGTCGGCGCCGGGGTCGTCGTGGGCGCCTCCGTGGTCGTCGGCGCAGGCGTGGTCGTCGGCGCAGGCGTAGTCGTCGGGGCAGGAGTCGTTGTGGGCGCTTCCGTCGTTGTCGTCGGCTCTTCCGTGGTGGTAGTGGGCTCTTCGGTCGTGGTCTCTTCGGTTGTCGATTCGACGGTGGGCTCTTCAGTCGTGGATTCGACCGTAGGCTCCTCTGTTGTCGATTCGGTCGTCGGTTCAGCTGTAGATTCCGAAGTCGGAGGGATCGTCGGTTCCTCAGTCGTCGGGAGCGTGCTCTCGATCGTCGGCTCCGTGGTCGGTCCGGTCTCGGGCTCACGGACCGAAGAAACGATCGCCCCTGTTCCGACGACAGCGGCAACGACCAGCGGCAGCATGCTTCTGCCGAGTTTCAGCGCCTTATGATGTTTTCCGCCCTTTACCGGTTCCCTTGGTTCGGCAAACTCCGGATAGCGGTCATCGATCTCTCTCATAGTCCGTAAAGTATATGCCTGTCAAAAAGATCCTTGCAATGTATATTTTATTGTAACTGAAAATGAAGAGGAGATAAAGAGCTTTTGTGAAAAAACAAAGCAATCTTCACAAAAGAGGAACGAAATATTGGTGATTATGAGGCGTGTGATTGAAAAGGCCGACATGAAATCGATTGCAAAGCTGTGAAACAATTGTTATAATAAAGACAAACAATCACAGGGAGCTCTGTCCATGGCGAAAGCAATGAAGGAAAAAGATTTTACGACCGGTCCGATCCTCGGGCCGCTTGTCCGCTTCATGCTTCCGGTCCTGGGTGCGATGATCCTGACGAGCCTTTATGGCGCCGTGGACATGCTGATCGTCGGCCGCTTCGGTGAGCCGAAGGACGTCTCCGCGGTCGCGACAGGCTCCATGATCATGGTGACCATCACGAATCTGGCGAACAGTTTCGCGATGGGGCTTACGATCTATCTGGGACAGCAGATCGGGCAGGGGCTTCGGAAGAAGAGCGGCGAGACGATCGGCGCAGGGATCTTTGAGTTTCTTTTCATCGGGATCGGTCTTTCGATACTGATGGTTGCGCTCGCGCGTCCGCTGTCCATCGTGATGCAGGCCCCGAAGGAAGCGTTGGAGGGAACGGTCGCCTATGTCCGGATCTGCGGCGCGGGTTTCCTCGTCATCATGTCCTACGCCCTGTTCGGAAGCATTTTCCGCGGCATCGGCGATTCCGCGACGCCGCTTCTCGCAGTGGGCATCGCAACGGTGGTCAACATTCTCGGCGACCTGCTTCTGGTCGCGGTCTTCAAAATGGGCACGGTCGGTGCTGCGCTGGCGACGGTCTTTGCACAGCTCGTCTCGGTAGGGATCTCACTCTTCATCATTTCCCGAAGGAAACTGCCCTTCGAGTTTCATCTCCGCATGATCCGACCTGTGGGCGAAGTGATCCGTACGGTCACGAAACTCGGCGCGCCGCTCGCACTTCAGGACTTCCTGGTCAGCATCTCATTTCTGGTCATCCAGGCCATCGTCAATTCCAAAGGCCTCGAGGTCTCTGCAAGCGTCGGCGTCGCGGACCGCGTGTGTGCCTTCATCATGCTCGTCCCGTCGGCTTTTTCCCAGGCGCTTTCGGCCTTCACGGCGCAGAACGCCGGCGCGGGCAATTACCGCCGCGCGGTGAAGTCTCTTCGGATTGCGATCCTTCTGTCCCTGTCCGCCGGCATCGTCATGTTCCTTGTCAGTTTCTTCTTCGGCGGGACACTCTGCTCGATCTTTACCAAGGATCCGGAACTTCAGGCCATCGGCGCGGACTACCTGAAAGCCTATGCATTTGACTGCATTCTGACAGCATTCCTGTTCTGCTTCCTGGGCTTCTACAACGGTATCGGACTGACGCGCTTCGTCATGATCCAGGGCATCATCGGCGCCTTCGCGATCCGTATCCCGATCGCCTGGCTCATGAGCCGAAGAGAGCCCCTGTCCGTCTTCCTGATCGGTTTTGCCACACCGATCTCCACCGTCGTTCAGGATCTGATGTGCCTCGGCTGTCTGATCTATGTGTATAAAAAATACGTTTCCGCACAAGCGGAAGCGAAGCAGTAAAAAGATGCGCCGTGGGGCGCATCTTTTTATATCTACACGAGGGAAGCGGATCAGAACAAAGCCGTGAAGCGCTCCGGGAGATCCGCGGTGATCTCACGCGCCTCCCCGGAAAATGGATCCGTGAAGCGAAGAAACCGGGCGTGCAGCATGACACGGCCGATCCTGGGATCGTCCGGATCGTGCCCGTAGAGCGTGTCCCCAAGGATGGGAAAGCCGGCTTCCGCAAGGGAGAAGCGGATCTGGTGGAGACGCCCGGTGTCCGGGCAGACATCCAGAAGCGTGAAAGCATCGCTCCGCGTAAGGACACGGCAGTGCGTCACGCAGCGTTTCGGGGCGGAGTAGGAGAGCGGCGATGCGCCATCCTCCGCGCCCAAAGCCTTGCTCCGCGGCACTTCTTCCGCGGGCACCGCCCGCCGGAAATCGTCTTCGTTCACGGCTTCCCGCATCTCGGTACGAAGCTCAAAGGAATCCTCCATGATCACGCCGCGCACCAGCGCGGTGTAATGCTTTTCGAGCCTCCCGGCTTCACGGTCCGCCTGAAGACGCTCGGAAACGACTGCATTTTTCGCGATCGTCACAATGCCGGAGACCTCTTTGTCCAAGCGCCCGACGAGATGGATGCGGCTGTCGAGATCCCCCTGTGACTCAAAATAATACTGCACACCGTTCGAAAGCGTGTCGATGAGATGGCCCTTTGCAGGGTGGCAGACCAGCCCGGCGGGCTTGTTCAGGATGAGAAGGTTCTCGTCTTCGAAAAGGATATCCAAGGGAAGCGCATTTGCCAGAATGTGCTTCTCGCGGTTCTCGGAATCCGTGAGGAGGACCTGAAGCACCTGCCCCATCCTCACCCTCGTCCAGTTCGGCACGGGAGTGCCGTCCAGAAGGATCCCGCGCGGATCAAACTTCAGAGAACGGATCTTTGTGCGCGAAAGCCCGAGCCGCGCTCGGAGAAACCAGCGGATATCGCGCCCCGCCTTCTCGTCCTCTTCGGAAATGTGGATCGTCACGTAATTCAGCACGGCATCTCACCCCTTGTACGTAAACTCGCGGAGCCGTCTCTCACAGAGCGTGATGAAATCCCGGGTCGCTTTGGGGATATAGCCTTCCGCGGGGAAACCGATGCCGATGGTGTCGGGTTCCATGCCTTTGATCGGGATGATATACAGGCTGTCCCGCTGTTCCGCGCTGAGAGAGGAAATGGTCTGCAGGAAGATCTCATGAACGACCGCGGCGCCCATGCCCTGGGAAGCCAGCGCGATGGCGGTCTGCGTGTTGGAAGTCTCGATACGGATCTCCGGGACGACTTCGTCCGCGGAGAACTTCCGGTCGGCAGCCGCCCGGATGTGTTCGCCCTTCCTTAGAAGAATGAAGGGCAGTTCACTGAGAAGCCGGAGGTCCCCGGTCTCGCGGAATTCTTCGGCGACACTATCCGACAGATCTCCGTAGAGCCTTCTGAGAAGCGCCTTCGGAATGACCGTGAAAATGCGTTCTTTAAAGAGCGGGAGCTCCCGGATCTTCGGGGATTCAAAGGGCAGGAAATTCAGAATGACGTCCAGTTCGCCCTGAAGCAGCATGGTCTCGAAGGCGGAAGGATTGTCCTCCACGATCGAAAGGTCCACCAGAGGATAGGCCTTGATGAATTCGGGCAGCACGATGGGCAGGATCGCCCGGCCGCGGGAGTAGGAGACCCCGATGCGGAGCCGCCCGCGCATATCTCCGCGGATGTCTTCGAGCATGGTCTCCGACTGGTGCTTCAGGTTCAGCATTTTCCGCGCTTCTTCGCGGAAGCATTCCCCGGCGTAGGTCAGACGGAAGGCCGGGCGCCGGAGGAAGAGTTCGGAGCCAAGTTCCTCCTCCAGACGTTTCATCTGGACGGAGAGCGCCTGCTGTGAGAGATGCAACTTCTCGGCGGCGCGGGTCACATTTCCCTCGTCTGCCACCACCAGAAAGTATTCCAGATTCTGAAAATTCATAAGCCCTCCAGAGACTTTTCACAGATGCATTCAGTATAGCAGAA
>DBVJ01000085.1:0-4193 GCA_002308115.1 Lachnospiraceae bacterium UBA1267 | reverse complement strand
CTTCATGCTATTCTTTCTAATAATGCTGTACCGTCAGCAATTCAAAAACAAAGGCTCGAGAGAGACCGGAGGGATCCCAAATGAAGAAAGAATTGATACTCAATTCCGCCTGGTGCAAGGGCTGCGGCATCTGCGTCGCGTTCTGCCCCAAAGGCGCGCTGGAACTTGCGCGCGGCAAAGTGCAGCGGAAGGAAGGCACGGACTGCATCCTGTGCGGCCAGTGTGAGCTTCGCTGCCCGGATTACGCGATATTTGTCCAGGAAAAGGAGGAGTGACCATGGCGAAAAGAGTCCTGATGCAGGGAAATGAAGCCTGTGTGGAAGGCGCCATTGCCGCCGGCATGCGCTTTTACGCAGGTTACCCGATCACCCCGTCCACCGAGATCGCCGAGGTGAGTGCGCTCCGCCTTCCCCAGGTCGGCGGCAAGTTCATCCAGATGGAAGACGAACTGGCCTCCATCGCCTGCGCGATCGGCGCTTCCGCCACCGGCGTGAAGGCCATGACCGCGACGAGCGGCCCCGGCTTCTCTTTAAAACAGGAGAATCTGGGCTATGCCTGCCTCGCCGAGATCCCGCTGGTCGTTGTGGACGTCCAGCGTTCCGGCCCGTCCACCGGCCTTCCGACCAGCCCTTCTCAGGGCGACGTCATGATGGCCAGATGGGGCACCCACGGCGATCACCCGATCATTGTCATCTCGCCCTCTTCGGTCCGCGAGACCTATGAACTGGCGATCCGCTGCTTCAACCTCTCCGAAAAGTACCGCACGCCCGTCATTTTCCTGATGGATGAGATCGTCGGCCACCTTCGTGAAGGCGTGGAGATCCCTGAAGCCGGCACGTTCGAGATCGTGGACCGCCCGGTTCCGGAGCATTATTATCCGAAGAAACATGCCTATCATCTGGAAGAAGGCGAACTGGTGCCGAAGATGGCGCCTTTCGGCGCGGGCGAGCGCTACAACGTGACCGGCCTTCTGCACGACGATACGGGCTTCCCGACCAACAACAACAAGATCGCCGGCGACCTAGTCGAACGTCTTATGAAGAAGATCGACGACAATTACGATGACATCGTCACGACGGAAGAAGTGGGCATGGAAGACGCGGACATCGCGCTCTATGTCTACGGCGGCACCATGAGAGCCGCGCTCACGGCCATGGAAATGGCACGGGCGAAGGGCTTCAAGGTCGGCATTTTCCGCCCCGTCACCATCTGGCCTTTCGCAGAGCGCGAACTCCGTGAGGTCGCAAAGAAGGTGAAACGGATCGTCGTTGCCGAACACAACTACGGACAGATGCTCCGCGAAGTGGAGCGCGTCGCGAAGGATGACTGCGAGGTGCGTTTCGTCGGCAAGGTGAACGGAACGGTCATCACCCCGGAAGAGATCCTTCAGAAGATCGAGGAGGCCTGACGATGGCGAAGGTAGATATGACAGACGTCCGCGAGAAGGACGTCAATGTTTCCGATCTGGTATTCAAATATATGCGCCCGGAGCATCTTCCGCACATCTGGTGCCCCGGCTGCGGCAACGGCATCATTATGCGCGACGTGGCGCAGGCGATCGAGGATCTTAAGATCAACCGGAACAACCTGGTCGTCGTTTCCGGCATCGGATGCTCTAGCCGCGCGGCAGGTTACTTTGACTGCTCCACCATCCACACCACCCACGGCAGAGCGATCGCATTTGCCACGGGCATCAAAATGGCGCGTCCGGAGCTGGAAGTGGTCGTCTTAACGGGCGACGGCGACGCTTCCGCGATCGGCGGAAATCATCTGATCCATGCGGCGCGCCGCAACATCGGCATCACGGTCATCGTGATGAACAACACGATCTACGGCATGACCGGCGGCCAGTATTCGCCGACGACGCCCACGGGCGATTACGGCACGACGGCGCCTTACGGAAACATCGACCGCCCCTTCGACGTGGCGCTTCTCGCGGCGGCGGCCGGCGCGACCTATGCGGCGCATGGCGACTGCTTCCACGTTCCGGAGACCACGAGACTGATCCGCGACGGCATCGCGCACAAGGGCTTCTCCATCATCGAAGTCGCGGACGTCTGCCCGACCTATTACGGACGGAAGAACAAGAAAGGCTCCGCAGTCGACATGATGCGGAACCAGAAGGAAAACTTCGTGACGGCCGCGCAGGCGAAACGCATGAGCCCCGAAGAACTCGAGGGACGCTACGTGCTCGGCGTGATCCAGGAACTGGATTTCCCGGAGTACACAGAAGCCTATGAAAAGGTGATCGAGAAGGCACAGGGAGGCGCAAAATGAGTAAAATGGAACTTCGTCTCGCCGGGAGCGGCGGACAGGGCGTGATCCTCGCAACGGTGATCCTGGCGGAAGCGGCGGTCATCGCAGGCAAGAATACGGCACAGAGCCAGTCTTACGGACCGGAGGCCAGAGGCGGAAGCTGCAAGGCCGAAGTCATTGTGTCCGACGAGCGCATCGGCTTTACCAAGGTGCAGCATCCTTCCTTCCTCATGGCGCTGACCCAGAAGTCTCTGGACCAGTACGGCCAAGGCCTTCCGAAGGATTGCCTGGTTCTCGCGGATGATTCGCTGACGATCCCGGTCTGCCTTGTGGAGAACCGCGTCGTGAAGCTTCCGATCCTCAGGACGGCAGCCGAGAAGGTCGGAAAGGCCTTTACGGCCAATATCGTCGCCGTCGCGGCGGTCAACCGTCTTCTGGGACTCGTGGACGACGAGCATCTCAAGGAAGCGGTGTTCATGCACATTCCGAAGGGCACCGAAGCCATCAACGGCAAAGCGCTGGAGGAAGGCTTCCGTCTCGCGGACAGCGTCAAGGCGGAATAACCCCGGAAGGCACAAAAGAAGCCCGGAGGGCACAGAACTGCGGACACGCTCCGCGGAAGAATAGGAGAAACGAATGAAGATCCATGAATATCAGGCCAAAGAGCTGATGGGCGCCTACGGGATCCCGGTCCCGGGCGGTTCCGTCGCCGAAACGCCCGAAGAAGCCCGCGAGATCGCGAAGACGCTTGGAAAATGCGTCATCAAAGCCCAGATCCATTCGGGCGGCCGCGGCAAGGGCGGCGGCGTCAAAGTCGCGAACACCCCTGACGAAGCCTATGAGATCGCAGAGAAGATGCTGGGCATGAACCTTGTGACCCATCAGTGCCCCGACGGCAAGATCGTCCACAAGGTGCTCGTCACCGACGTCTGCAGCTATAAGAAAGAGTATTATCTCGCCGTTACAGGCGACAATGAGCACGCGGGCCTTGTGATCGTGGCCTCCGCGGAGGGCGGCACCGAGATCGAAGACACCGCGAAAAACCATCCCGAACTCATCGTCCGCGAGCCGGTCTCCGTCTACGAAGGCTTCCACGGCTATCAGGGCATCGAAGTCGCGAGACGCCTGGGCATCCCGGCGGAACTTCGGAAAGATTTCGGAAAGCTCCTCGCAGGCATGGTGAAGCTTTACCTCGAAAAGGACTGCTCGCTGGTGGAGATCAATCCGCTCGTGGAGACTTCTGAGGGCAAGCTCCTCGCGCTGGACGCGAAGGTCAACTTCGATGACAACGCGCTGTTCCGTCATCCCGACGTCATGGAGCTCCGCGACGTCCTTGAAGAGGATCCGAAGGAAGCGCGCGCGAAGGAATTCGACTTGAACTACGTCTCTCTCGACGGCAACATCGGCTGCCTCGTGAACGGCGCAGGCCTTGCGATGGCCACCATGGATATTATCCGGAAGTTCGGCGCGAAGCCGGCGAACTTCCTGGACGTGGGCGGTTCGGCGACCACGGAGCGCGTCACGAGAGCATTTGAACTGCTTCTCAGCGATTCGAGAGTCGAGGCCATCATGGTCAACATTTTCGGCGGCATCATGAAGTGCGACGTGATCGCGGAAGGCATCGTGGCGGCCGCGAAGACGACGGGGCTTTCGATCCCGCTCGTCGTCCGGCTGGAAGGAACGAACGTGGATCTTGGAAAGAAGATCCTGGATGAGTCCGGACTAGCGATCATCCCGGCTTCGGACATGGCGGACGCGGCCAGAAAGGCTGTTGCCGCGGCCAGTGAAGGAGGTGCCAAATGAGCATCCTGATCAATGAAAACACCAGACTGATCGTCCAGGGCATCACCGGCAAACAGGGCGCTTTCCATACAGAACAGATGTTGGCCTACGGCACGAAGATCGTCGGCGGCGTGACCCCCGGCAAGGGCGGCCAG
>DBVJ01000055.1 GCA_002308115.1 Lachnospiraceae bacterium UBA1267 | reverse complement strand
CGGATCGTTCAGAGGATCCTTTGACAAAAGAGAAGGCGGAGAAGTTTGTTCCTTCTCCGCCCGTCTCAAAGCAGAACGACGTTCTGACTTATTTGACAACTACGTCAACGACGTGCGGGTTCGGTCCGTTGTACCAGTAGAGGTAGCAGGTGATGTCGATCACCTGCCCGGGCTGGAGCTGCTGGACAGTCTTGTACACGTCGGTTTCATTGTTGCGCAGATAATACTCCACGCAGAAGCTGTATTCTGCGTCGTTCAGCGTCACGGCGATGTAAGCATCATCCGTGCCAGGATCGTTCTTATAAGTCACTTCCTTGACCGTAAGGCCCTTGAAGGTGACCAGCTCGTTCATATGATCCGCGAGCTCGTCTTTGCCAAGAAGGTCCGTCACATCCTTGGCTTCCGCAACATAGGTGTCTCCGCCGACAAATTCAAAGGTGGCGCCGGACGCGATCTCGATCTCGCCCGCCCACTCGGCTCTGAAGCCGGTGACGCGGATCTTGGTGCCGGGAACAAGCTTCTTGGAATCTTCTTCGGAGCAGGCCAGTTCATAAGCGAAATAACCGCCGTCTTTGTCAGCGCCGTAAACCGTGATCTTNNCCACCAGGACTGATGGTCCTGCACGTAGAACTCGACAACGACCGGATCGTCGACCTGAGCCGCAACATACTCTGCATGGCTCATGGCCTTCGGGGCAGCGTCGGTGACTGTCACATTCAGGATGTGCGGGTTGGGTCCTTCATACCAGTACAGGAAAGCCTCGACGTCCACGATGTCGCCGACGTTCAGGGCCTGGATCGCCTTGTAGACGTCCGTCTCGTTGTTGCGGAGATAGAACTCGTCGCAGAAGTAATACTCGACACCGTCCTTCTCAAGGTTGACGTAAATGTCATCCGTGCCGGGATCGTTCTTGTAGCCGATCTGGGTGACCTTAAGGCCCTTGAAGAGTGCGCGCTCGTTCATGTGAGCCGCAAGCTCGTCCTTGCCGAGAAGATCGGTCAGATCCTTTGCTTCGGCAACATAGCTGTCGCCTTCCACAAATTCGAATGTGGCATCCGCAGCAACTTCGATCTCGCCGCCCCATTCGGCTCTGAAGCCNNACGCGGATCTTGGTGCCGGGAACGAGTTTCGCGGCATCTTCCTGAGAGCAGGCCATGTTGTAGACAAAATAGCCGCCGTCCTTGTCAGCGCCGTAAACCGTGATCTTGTTGTCCCACCAGGACTGGGTGTCCTGAACATACATCTCGAGAACGACAGGCGTATCAACAGCCGCCGCGACATAGTCGGCATGGCTCATGACGTCCGCCGTCGGTTCGGTCGGGGCTTCTGTGGTCGGGGCCGCAGTCGTAGGCGCCTCGGTCGTCGGCTCCGTCGGCTTCTTGTTGCACGCCAGCATGGTGAACGCGAACACAGCCGCAAGCAGGATTGCCAGAATTTTCTTCATAATTTCTTCTCCTTTGTTTGCATAATCTGGAAAAAACACAAACTTCGGTTCTTAATAAAGAACCGTAAAGTATTATAGTCTTGCTCTTTGTAAAATGCAAGGGTTCTTCTAAATGATCATAAGAAACCGCGCCGGATGATGCCGGCGCGGTTTCAGCTTTAAAGCGTGTCAGCCCTTCTTTTTCAGTGCTTCCTTTTCTTTCTTCTGCTTCAGGTAGCGAAGAAGCTGCCAGATGCCGATCAGAACCCAGGCAGCCGCAAGTCCGGCGAGAAGCCAGATCGCTGTCGAAGGCAGCGGACCCGCATCTTCCGCGACCTTCAGATTGTACCGGCTCGCGAGGGTATCAAAGAGGTTGTCCAGGAAGGGATCATCCACTGTGATCTTCCGCCGTCTGGCCTTCGTCACCTCTTCGATCAGTTCGCCTGCCGCATAGCGGAGGTCCGCCGAACCGTTGTATACGGGCGTTACGAAGGTGTTGTCCGTTTCAGACAGCAGGAGTTTCGTGGCATCGATCTTGACGGAATAATAAAGATCCGGATTGCTCTGGTCTCCGCTTCTCTCCAGATAATCCTGATACTCCGCGGAATTCTGCGCCTTCGTCGTGACAGGTACATAGCCCTCGGTCTGGGCGTAGGGGATCTGCACGCCGTTCGTCAGAAGGAACTGCGCAAACAGCCAGCTGGCAATGACTTCCTGCGGATCGTCTTTGTTGAAGACACAGATGGACGGACCCTGGGAGATCATTTTCGGATTGTTCGTGTCATACTGCGGAATCGCCATGACTTTGCAGTTGAATGGAACCACATTCTCGCCGTGGATGTCCAGATTCGGCGCTTCGGAGCCCATCCAGGTCGCNNCCGGCTGTGGAGTCGATCGCGAAAATGCACTGGCCTGCGTTCAGGAAGTTTCCGGGATAGCTGGAGATCTTGAAGGTCGAGAACGCACGCGTCTCCGCATGCTTCGCAATCTCATACAGGAACGCGCGGGTGGTGTCGTTGAAGATCAGAACGTCGCCGTTGTCTCTGGAATAACCGGCATCCTGCTGCTTCAGCACGGAGATCATCATATTGTCCGTGGACTTGTAAATGAAGGGGATCAGCACTTNNTGGCCGTTCGCCTTGAACGTGCCGTCCGCATTCTTCTCAAGCGCGGCTTCCGAAAGTTCCCAGACATAGTCCCAGGTCAGCGCATCCGGAAGTCCTGTTCCGTACTTCTCCTGAAGCGCGGGATTGGCCTGAAGCACTTTCTCCACCAGGTCCACATTGACATAGCAGGCTTCTGTCGATCTCAGGTAAGGCAGGCAGTACAGCGCGCCGTCGAGATAGCATTCTTTCAGGAACTTGTCGACGATCTCGCTCTTCTTCGGACTGTCGAAGCGGAGTTCGCTTCCGCCGAAGCCGTAGGCCTTGTCGTCCGCCAGTGTATCCAGAGGAACCACGATATTCTGACCCATTTTATAGGTTGCGATGTGGTCCGGATAGGTGATGCAGACGTTCGGTGTGGTCTTCGTCGCAATGTTCGTGATGACATCGTTGTAGATCATGCTGTAGTCTGAATACTTTTTCAGCGCCACATTGATATTCGGATACAACGCTTCAAAATCGCGGATGGCCTGTTCGTAGATCTCCACCTGTGTCTGGTTCGAGTCATTCTTCGCCCAGAANNGTGATCTCATAATTTCTCCCCAGGTCAAAAGCCGCGGGGATCTCGAAGGTCTCTGTGCTCCGCGCGCCGTGGCAGCCCGCCAGGGAAAGCATCATAAGCAATACGAGAATGGCTGTCAGAATCTTCTTCATCCCTTGGTACCTCCTCTCGAAACGCCTTCCATGATCTTCTTGTGGAAGACCAGGAAGAGGACGATGAGCGGCACCGAGATCACGACGACCGCCGCCATCAT
>DBVJ01000027.1 GCA_002308115.1 Lachnospiraceae bacterium UBA1267 | reverse complement strand
CGTCAACGAGCCCCTGTGCCGGCGAGGCGCGCGCCCGGAGGTTTCGGAAGGCGGACCAAAAGGGCCGGACCCTCTCGGCGAACGATTCAGCGAGTTTCCTAGAATTTCCTGAGTTCTGACGATTAGACCTGCCTGAAACTGCCAGCTGTTTGAGCGGCCAGGCATGCGGAGAGATACGACCATGCAAAAAAAACTGGTCATGCCTGGCCGCGAGTTGCGGCAGTTTCAGCGTGCAGGTCATGAGTCGGAACTCTTTGGAAATTCAGGAAACGAAGTGACTAGTGAGAAGAGAGGGTCCGGCCTTAAGGTCCGCCACCCCGGCGATCCGCCACCCGGGCGGTCCGCCAACCCGGCGGGCGGGGGCGGGAGTGAAGTGAATGTTGCGTTTTTGGGTGGGAGGGGCTATGATATAAATGTTGAATTATGTGGTTGGCACGGGAGGAGAGAGCCGGAGGGCTTTTTCCGGAGAGGCTTGGAATGAAAGACTATTACGATAGAAATGACAGAAGAAGGAAGAAGAATAAGCAGAAGGGGCTGCGCATCGTGTTTGCGGTGCTTCTGTGCATCGTGCTTCTTGGCGTCGTGGGGCTTCTCATTTACCTTCTGGTAAAGCCGGAAAAGGGCCCGGACGTGCCCTCGGTCTCGACCAGTCAGTCCGATGANNGCTTCATCGCAGGACATTCCGAGCAAGAACGACGAAGTCCTTCAGCACGCGAAGATCCTCGCCGCCATGTATGACTATGACGGCGCGGTCGCCTATATCAAAGAGCAGGTGCCGGATTATACGTCCGACCTTGCTTTGAGCGTCTTCATCAATGAGTGCGCCGCACAGAAGACCAAACTGGTCAAATGGGCGGACAATACCACCATCACACATGTTTTCTTCCATACACTGGTCGCGGACAACGCGGTCGCCTGGTCGAGCTACAATGCATCCGACTANNCATGACCACGATCGATGAATTCAACAAGATCATAGAGATCATGTATGACGAAGGCTATGTGCTGGTGCATTTAAGCGACATTGCGAAGATCGTAAAGACCGCGGACGGCGCAAGCCAGATGACCTTCCAGCCGATCTATCTGCCGAAGGGAAAGACGCCTTTCGTGCTGTCGGTGGACGACGTTTCCTACTACGAATACATGCTCAATACCGGCTTTGCGACCAAACTCGTGATCGGCGAAGACGGAAAGATCACCTGTGAGAAAGCCATTTATGAAGGCGCGGCGAACAATCTGAAACGGGATGAAAATGGCGCGCCCATCGTCCAGTCTGTGGAATACGGCGCGTTCGACGTCGTGCCGCTTCTGGACGCCTTCGTGGAAGCCCATCCGGATTTCTCCTATCACGGAGCAAAGGGAACCATCGCACTCACAGGCTATAACGGAGTTCTGGGCTACCGGACTTCGGATATCGCCTACGGCGCCGGAGACCCCAACTGGCCGGGCGCCTATGAGTATCTCAACGTCAATCTGGAGGCCGACAAGGCGGAAGCGAAGAGAGTCGCGGACGCCATGAAGGCAGAGGGCTGGAAGTTCGCCTCCCATACCTGGGGACATATGGACATGTCCACAGTCGTTACCAGTTCGGGCAATGAGCTGAACGGCAAGATCCAGGGCGACCGTTTCAAACGGGATACGGAATGGTGGATGAGAGAGGTCTCACCAATCATCGGCCCCACAGACATCATCATTTTCGCTTTCGGCGCGGACATCGGCACCTGGCGTACTTACAATTATTTCGGGGAAAATGAAGCCTTCATGTACCTGAAGTCTCTCGGCTTCGACTATTACTGCAACGTCGATTCCTCAAAGCATCACTGGGTGCAGCTTTCCGCCACGGAAGGCGGCGACGGATATCTTAGGATGGCCCGCCGGAATCTGGACGGCCAGCTGATGTTCAAGACCATGGTCTATGAGAAATTCTATACGGAAGACCAGAAGAAGCAGAAAAATATCCTGTCCGACCTTTTCGATCCCAAGGTGGTCTTTGACCGCACCAGGCCGCTTCCGGTGCCCGGCGTGGTCTATCCGGAAGGCGCGGATCTGTATTCGATCTTTAACTGATGAACATGAACGGAAACTGGCTGATCGTCGGGATCGGTAATCCCGGCAGACAATATGAGACCACACGGCACAACGTCGGTTTTCATACCATAGACGTGCTGTCGAAGAAACTCGATATCCCGATGAGGTCACGGCGTTTCAAGACCGTGCACGGCATGGGCGTCTATGCGGGAAACAAGGTGATCCTTGCGAAACCGCAGACCTACGTGAATCTCTCAGGTGAAGCGGTCCGGTCGCTTTCCAGGTATTATGGCGTGGATCCGGAGCACATCCTTGTCGTCTATGACGATGTGTATCTGGAAATGGGCGCGATCCGCATCCGCCCTTCCGGCTCTGCCGGTGGACACAACGGCCTGAAAAACATCATTTCCCAGTTGGGCTCGGAGGACTTCCCCCGGGTACGGCTCGGCACGGGGCCGCAGCCGGAAGGCATGGATCTCGTTGAGTTTGTGCTGAGACCCATGACAAGCGGCGAGCGGAAAGCCATGAAAGACGTGTATGAAGACGCGGCAGAAGCCTGTCTTGTCCTGATCAAAGAAGGCGCAGAACGCGCGATGAACCTTTTTAACGGAAAACGCAATTCGCGGCAGAAATGACAGACCTTCTACGGGATGCGCTTAAGGGGCTTGCGGCCTTTGAAGACGCGGACGCTCTTCTCCGGAAGGGAGAGGGGCCCGTACAGCTCTCCGGCGTATCGGAATCTCTGAAAGCATATATCATTTTCAAGGCGGGGGATCAGAAGACCCGTCTTGTGGTGTCGGCAGGGGAAAGTTCGGCCAGAGCGCTTTTAGAGGACATTCGCTTTTTCGACCGCACGGCGGTCTACTTTCCGCCCAAGGACCTTCTGTTCTATCAGGCCGACG
>DBVJ01000078.1:30748-39398 GCA_002308115.1 Lachnospiraceae bacterium UBA1267 | reverse complement strand
AAGAAGTCGACGATCATTTCGCAGGCAGAAGAGCGTTCTTCCTCGACCCACGAAACGTCGCCGAAAGGACGGTTATCGATGTGATGATCGATCTTGATCAGCTTTTTGCCGCTTTCCGCGCGATGGTTAGACACCCGGTCAAGGGTACCGGTGTCGATCACGATCACCAGCGCGTTTTCATAATCCTCATCCGATGGATGCGGGCCTTCATCGCCCAGGAAAGCAGTAAACTCGGCATAGTCTTCATTGTCGAGAAAGATCCGCTTTTCCGGGAACGAAGCCTGGAGAAGTTTCTGAAGGCCAAGCGTTGATCCGGAAGCATCCCCGTCCGGTCTTCTGTGGCGGGAGATGATGATCGTGTCATATTGAAGGATGTCGTTCAGGATCTGTTGTTTGATTTCAGTATTCATGTATGCTTACTCCGTTAGTTTCAGTAGATCTTCCAGCATCAGAAGCGCCTCGTCATGATCTTTCACATCCGCTCCGCAGGCTTTCTCATGGCCGCCGCCGCCGTATTTGACGGCAATGGGCTGAACGTTGTAACAGCTGGAACGAAGCTCGCAAAGCACTTTTTCACCGTCTTCCGTGAAATTGACCCAGATGTCGATGCCCTTGAGGTCGGCCATCACATTGACCATGCCTCTGGAAACGGTGAAAGGATCCGTGACGCCCATTTCGCGAAGCTCGTCTTTGGTGTTGTAGATATATGCTACAGAACTGTCTTTGTATTTCCGGATCTTCTGTAAGAAAGAAGCCCGGAACTGCGCACGTGTGAGATCTTCCGCATAAAGATTCCGGTAGAGCGTGTTTGTGTCGATGTCCTGAGCCAGAAGAAGAGAAGCAAGATGGAAGGTCCTGGCACTCGTGGAATCGTAGCGGAAGCGTCCGGAATCGGTCACCATACCGGTGAAAATGGCCGTCGCAGAGCCTTCACGGAGCTGGAGACCCGATTCTTCAGAAAGCGCGGCGATCATGCCGGCGCAGCTTTCAAAAGAGGTATCGACGACTTCAAGATCGGTGAACGTTTCACAGTAAATGTGGTGATCGATCCGTGCCGTGACGGCAGCCAGTTCAAAACGTTTGTCGCTGACAAGCTCCTTTGTCGCGGAATCCAGAACGATGGCACAGGCATTTTGATAAAGTTCATCCGGGATCTCATCCATCTGCGACCCGTCCATGAACGCATAGCGCCCGGCCGGATCACCGACCGTATAAACAGTTTTATACGGGAAATTGTCTTCGATCAGCTTCCGAAGGCCGATCTGGCTGCCCAAAGCGTCTCCGTCCGGATGAGAATGACGGTGCAGGATGATGGTGTCGTGTCTTTTGATCTCTTCAATGATCTTCTCAAACATGGCGTTCCTTTATGACAGTTTCAATTCTTTCAGAATGGTTTCGTAGCAACGGTCAAGACCGTCGTCCACCCGCACGGAGAACTCGCAGAATTCGATGTTTCTGAACTCAAAGTCCAGAGAGAGGATGCGGCTGACTTTATCCTCGTCCGGGATCGGACGATGAAGAAGATTGGTCAGGATCTTCTCTTTGTCGCGGTCTGTAAAGACCAGCGAAGCACGAGAGCGGTAACGGTTTTTGAGAGTCATGGCGCCGCAGATATCGATCGGGATCACGGCGATCTGACCCTTCCGGACGATTTTTTCGATCTCGGATTCGGAAGTGCCAAAATAGTATTTCGAATAGACGGTCGTCTCAAAGAAACGTCCCGCGGCCTCTTCCTTGAGGAACTGCTCCGGGGTCACATAACGGTAACTGCCGTCCTTGCCTGTATCCGGTTTGGTCGTGGTGGTCAGCGGTTTCTTGAAACGCGGGTCCTTCGAAAGACGTGCGGCAATCTCATTCTTACCGGTTCCGGAAGGACCGACCAGACAAAGGACGCCGCCTTTTCGAAGGTTTGGAGTCTTTTCGAGGAAAGACTTTCCGATGATCTTGGCCATATGGAGAAAATCCGAGTAGGAATTGACCGAAAGAAGGCCGGAGAGCGCGGTGTTCCAGGGGCGTCTCATGAGAACCGGATACGTGGCCTGCGAAGAAGAAATGTTATGCGCGGCATCGTCCAAAAGAATATCGATGTTGACCAGGTCTTTCCGGGTACCGATGAGGATGTTGCCCTTCGGTACTTCGGGGAAATCTTCCATCAGTCTTTTGGCACGTGCACTCATACATTCAGGCGGAACGGAGGTCACAAAGAACACGTCCGCCATATCATTTAATTCGCGGACAAATGCCTGCGCGCCTTTAAAGAGCGGCTGCCGGGCAACGAATTCCGGATCGGAGAAGAACTTGATCCGCTCATCGGAAATATTCCCTTGAAGCCCCCAGGAACGGATGTTATTGACATCAAGCGCCGGATCGTCGCCGTATTTTTCTCTCAGAAGAGAGAGCGCGAAGGAGTTGCATTCATAGAGGACGTCGTCTACGTCAAGGCCGATCCTCAAACGATACTTTCTCATATAAAACCCACTTTCAGTATGAAATGCGGAAACAGTTTCATCTATTTCTTTATAGCATATTTCTGTCTGTTTTTACAATGAAAATAAAGTTGTCAAACAATGAGCCGGATGGTATAATACCCATTTGTGAAAAAGGAGGCATTTCCGTGTTTAAAAGCAAAGGCTTTACAATCGGATTCAGCATACTGGCGGCTCTGAACGTATTTCTCATCGTCGCACTGATTTTACTTGCCACAGGAAAGGCTGACAACGCGATGGACAAGATCGTCCATACGACTCCGGCCTCGGAAGAGGCACAGAGCCCGACCGGAAGGATCGAGGATCTGACGACGCCCGAAGTCCCGACTGAGGCGCCGAATATCGTCAGGACGCTGACAAAGGACGACCCGCACAGCCTGCCTGTGGTTGATGAACTGATCAAAGAACAGGGATCATTCACGATCAATGAATCCGCGGCAGTCGGCGTTGTGTTCCATAAACTTCCGGTCTTTGACAGCGCCGAAGCAGAAGGCAACATCGTCAACTACAGAGGCACCTTCACCGTGGACGGCAAGATCTATGTCACGGATTCGGAAGGAAAGCCGTATCTCATGTATCATACGGAAGACGGTTATTATGTCACCGGCAATCCGGCCTATGTCAAGTATACGCCCGCGGACAGAACCGTTCCGGAGGATGCCGGAAAGGTCACGGATTATGTTTCTCAGGACGGAAGGACCGAGATGACGATCCATCAGGAAGACGGCGATCACCTGATCTTCACGCTGAAACGTCATGGTGAGACGGTTTTCGAAAATGCGATCGCGGTGTATGACCACTACGGCCAGGCCAGATTCGAGTATATGTCCGGACAGGGTGCCGGAACCGGCGATCTGACGTTTTCTTACGAAGAGGGCAAGGTCTCCATGGTGACGGTCATGCTGACCCGTGAGATCAATCTGGAAGGAGACAAGATCTCGACGCTTTCTCTTTCCGTAAGACCCTGAGCGGACGGAATGACTGATTTGAAAGCACGGCAGCGATCTTGAACCGCCGTGCTTTCCCATATAGAAAGACAGATGGAAGATCAAAGAGAAGCTTTGAGACAGCGCGAATACATCGAAAAGATGCGGTCGGTCCTTCGGGACAGGACGGCGTCTTTCGGTCATTGTCCGACCTTCTTCATCGAGACGCTTGGCTGCCAGATGAACGCCAAGGACTCGGAGAAGTTTGCCGGCATCTTAAAAGAAATCGGATACGAGAAAGCGCCGGGTGAGTTTCAAGCGGATCTCGTTCTCTATAACACCTGCACCGTGCGCGAAAATGCAAATACCAAGATCTACGGACATCTCGGACAGCTTGGCGCCGTGAAACGGAATCAGAATCCCCGCATGCGCATCGCCCTTTGCGGCTGCATGATGCAGGAGCCTGATGAAGTCCAGACCGTCCGCGAAAAGTATCCTTTTGTGGATCTGGTCTTCGGTACGCACAATGGATTCAAGCTGGCGGAGCTTCTGTACCGCATGGAGACTGAAGAGGGCCAGGTGATCGACGTCTGGGAAGGGACGGACATGATCGTGGAAGATCTGCCCGCCATCCGCAAGTACCGTTTCAAGACCGGTGTGAACATCATGTACGGCTGCAACAATTTCTGCAGCTATTGTATCGTGCCGTACGTGCGCGGCAGAGAACGCTCCAGAACGCCGGAGAACATCCTTGAAGAGATCCGTTTTCTGGCTTCGGACGGCGTGCGAGAGGTCATGCTCCTGGGGCAGAACGTCAATTCCTACGGGAAAACACTGGACCCCAAAGTGAGCTTCTCAGAACTATTGTCCAAGGTTGCTCAAGTCGACGGAATCGACCGGGTTCGTTTCATGACTTCTCATCCGAAAGATCTGTCGGATGATCTCATTGAGACCATGGCATCGAACCCAAGGATCGCGAATCATATTCATTTGCCGCTGCAATCCGGTTCGGACCGCATTCTTCAAAAGATGAACCGGCATTATGACACCGCACGGTATCTTGAGATCGTTGAAAAACTCCGGAAGTCCGTTCCGGAATTACAGATCACGACCGACCTGATCGTTGGATTCCCCGGCGAGACGGAAGAAGATTTTCAGGCCACGCTTGACATGGTGCGCGAGGTACGCTTTGCGTCAGCCTTCACCTTCCTGTATTCGAGAAGGACAGGCACACCTGCCGCGAAAATGCCGGACCAGGTGCCGGACGACGTCGCGAATGAACGTTTTCAGCGTCTACTGGCGCTGGTTCAGGAAGTCGGCCGTGAAGAGTCCGGGAAGCTGGCCGGACGTACGATGCCGGTGCTGGTCGACGAGATGAACCGGCAGGACAGGCATCTGGTGACCGGACGTCTTATGGACAACACGGTCGTTCATTTCCCGGGCGGAGCGGAACTTGTCGGTGAGATCGTTCCCGTATTCCTTCGGGAGAGCAAAGGTTTTTACTATCTGGGAGAGAGGTCCTGACATGGCGATGACGCCCATGATGACCACATATCTGAAGACCAAGGAGCAGTATCCGGACTGCATCCTGTTCTATAGGCTCGGGGATTTTTATGAAATGTTCTATGACGATGCGAAGACCGCATCGAAAGAACTGGGCCTCGCGCTGACAGGAAAGGACTGCGGCATGCCGGAACGCGCGCCCATGTGCGGCGTACCCTACCATGCGGTCGATCAGTATCTCACAAAGCTGGTGGAGAACGGCCATAAGGTCGCCATCGCGGAGCAGATGGAAGACCCGAAACTGGCCAAGGGCCTCGTAAAACGCGAAGTCATCCGCGTTGTGACGCCAGGCACCTTAATGGATCAGAACGCGCTGGATGAAAGCAAGAATCATTACATTCTATGCGTCGCTTATGTAAACGGAATCTTCGGCATTGCGGTCTCTGACGTGACGACCGGCGACTTTTTCCTTCTGGAAGCGGAGAGCCGTGACGCGCTCTACGATGAGATCTGGCATTTCCAGCCTTCGGAGATCGTCTATAATGAAGCGTTTCTGATCTCAGGCGCGGATCTTCGGACACTTTCGGACCGGATGACATTTTCCTCATCTCTTCTGGAATCCTCCCGTTTTACGGCGGACAACGCGAAAAAAGTGCTGCTCCGGCATTTTGAAGTGCAATCCCTTGAAAGCCTCGGCGCGGACTCGTATTTTTCGGGAACGATCGCTGCTGGCGCATTGCTTTCTTATCTTCTGGACACCCAGAAAAATGAACTTCGGCATATCACCAAACTGACTGTTTTCCAGCGAAAGGGCATCATGGTCCTGGACCGCAGCACCAGACGGAATCTGGAACTGACGGAAACGATGCGGGAAGGCACGAAGCGCGGCACGTTGTTCTGGGTGCTGGATAAGACCCGGACGGCCATGGGCGCCCGTACGCTGCGCCGTATGATCGAAGAGCCTTTGATCGACCGGAACGCGATCCTGGACCGCCAAAGCGTCATCCGGGACCTGATGAACGCGCCGGTGGTCCGCGAGGAGCTCAGAGAATACCTGAATCCGGTCTATGACCTTGAGCGGCTTCTGGGGCGGATCAGTTACGGAACCGCAAACCCAAGGGATCTGATCGCGTTCTCAAACTCCATCGCGATGATACCGCCCATCAGACTGATTCTTCAGGATACGAAGAGCGAATACCTCTCAAGGCTTCGCGACGAACTGGATCCGTTGGACGACCTTCAGGACCTTGTGGCGCGCGCGATCCGCGAAGACGCTCCCATACTGGTACACGACGGCGGGATCATCAACGACGGTTACAATGAACAAGTGGATCAGTACCGGAAAGCCCGCACGGAGGGCCGTTCCTGGCTTGCTTCCGTGGAAGAGGAAGAACGCGAGAAGACCGGGATCAAGAATCTTCGTGTACGTTTCAATAAGGTATTCGGCTATTATCTGGAAGTCACGAATTCGTACAAAGACCTGGTGCCGGATTATTTTGAACGGAAACAGACACTGGTCGGCGCGGAGCGCTACATCACGCCGCGTCTGAAGGAACTTGAGGATATGATACTTGGCGCGGAAGACAAACTGAACGCGCTGGAATTCGAACTTTTCAAGAATGTGCGCGATACCATCGCCGAAGAGATCGAGCGCATCCAGAAGACTGCGGAAGCACTGGCAAGCATTGATGCGCTGGCAAGCCTTGCGCATGTTGCGGAGCGGAATGATTATGTCTGCCCGAAAATCAACGAGAAAGGCGTCATCCACATCAAAAACGGCCGGCATCCCGTCGTGGAGCGTATGCAGGACAACGACCGTTTCGTCCCGAACGACACGCTTCTGGACAGTCATGACAACCGGGTTCTGATCATTACCGGCCCGAACATGGCGGGAAAATCCACCTATATGCGGCAGACCGCGCTCATCACGCTGATGGCGCAGATGGGCTCCTTTGTCCCGGCGGAAGAAGCGGACATTTCGATCTGCGACCGCATTTTCACCCGTGTCGGTGCCTCTGATGATCTGGCGAGCGGACAGTCCACCTTTATGGTGGAGATGACGGAAGTCGCGAACATTCTTCGGAACGCGACGCGAAAGAGTCTGGTCATTCTGGATGAGATCGGCCGCGGCACCTCCACATTCGACGGAATGTCCATAGCCTGGGCCGTGGTGGAGTATATCGCGAATCCGAAGATCATCGGCGCGAAAACGCTGTTCGCAACCCACTATCATGAACTGACCGAGCTTGAAGGCGCCGTGCCCGGCGTCAAGAACTATTGCATCAGCGTGAAAGAGCAGGGAGATACCGTCATCTTCCTCCGTAAAATCGTTCCCGGCGGAGCAGACAAGTCTTACGGCATCCAGGTGGCAAGGCTCGCAGGCGTTCCGAAGCCGGTGCTCACACGTGCGGATGAACTGGTTCTCGAACTTGTCGACACCGACATCGCGGCCAGAGCCAAAGAGATCGCAGGCTACGCGGCGCTTGGCATGGAGAACAAGAAGCGTGTGGAACGGAAGGATGAAGTGGAGATGAACCAGCTGACCTTCCGGGACGCCGTACCGGACGAAGACATTCTCAGGAAGATCGGTTCCATGGATCTTACGAGAATGACGCCGCTGGACGCGCTGAACACGCTGCACAACCTTCAGGCGGAGATCAACAACAGGACCTGATTTCATTATCATTTTATGGGAAAGATCAATGTTCTAAGCAAACATACCGTGGATCAGATCGCGGCCGGCGAAGTCATCGAACGCCCGAAAAGCGTGGTGAAAGAACTGGTGGAGAATGCGATCGATGCGGGCGCGACGTCCATTTCCGTTGAAACCAAAAACGGCGGTATCGACCTGATACGCGTAACCGACAATGGTCCGGGCATCGAGAAAGAGGACGTTCCGACGGCCTTTCTTTCGCATGCGACCAGTAAGATCAAGGATGCGTCGGATCTTACGGGGATCCTGAGCCTGGGTTTCCGCGGGGAAGCGCTTTCCTCCATTGCTTCCGTTTCCGAGGTGCAGACATTTACGAAGACACGCGATGACCTGACGGGAACGTCGTATCTCATCCGCGGCGGTGAAGAGATCTCGGAAGAAGAGGTCGGAACGCCTGACGGCACGACCATGATCGTCCGCGAACTGTTCTATAATACACCGGCCAGAAGAAAATTCCTGAAGTCTCCGATGACAGAGAATTCCTATGTGGGGGACCTGCTGGAAAAGTGCGCGCTGTCACATCCCGAGATCCGTTTCAAGTGGACGTCAAACGGTCAGATCCGTCTTTCCACTTCGGGAAACGGCAATGTGAAAGATCTGATCTATTCCATCTTCGGGCGTGAAACCACGGAAAGCCTTCTGGAAGTGTCCTATGATAAAGGCGGCATTCGGATCAACGGATATGTCGGAAAGCCGGAGACAGCCCGGGGCAGCCGCAGTTTTGAAAACTATTTTGTCAACGGAAGGTTCGTGAAGAGCCGCATCATCGACAAGGCACTGGAAGACGGCTTCCATCCGCTTCTCATGCAGCATCGGTATCCTTTTGCCGTTTTATACCTTGAACTGGATCCGGAGAGCTATGACGTCAATGTGCATCCGACGAAACTGGAACTCCGTTTCCGCTCCGATTCGGAAATCTATGACGCCGTTCAGGAAGCGGTCAAAGAAGCCATCCGCGGGAAGGAACTGATACCGGATGCGGTGAAAAAGGAAGAAGAGAAGCGAGAAGCGGTCTACAGCGC
>DBVJ01000078.1:29226-30710 GCA_002308115.1 Lachnospiraceae bacterium UBA1267 | reverse complement strand
GTTTTTACGCCTCACGTCGAGCTTCCCAAGGATGAAAGCTCCGTACGGCTGTCCATAAAGGAGACCGGCACCCCGTTCGAAAAAGAAACACTGTATCAAAGCTTTCGCGAGAATAAACCGCTTCAGTCCGTCCATGAAGAGACGGGTTACGGCGCCACGGATGAGAAGGGCCAGATCACTTTCGGGGACACCTTGATCTCCAAGGCAAAAGAGCACCAGTACAGAGTCATCGGACAGGCATTTGACACCTACTGGTTCATTGAATCCGGCGATACCGTGTATGTCATGGACCAGCATGCCGCACATGAAAAAGTTCTTTTCAACAGGAACCTTGAAGCGTATAATAACCG
The DNA here is from genome assembly GCA_002308115.1 of Lachnospiraceae bacterium UBA1267. GTDB lineage: Bacteria > Bacillota > Clostridia > Lachnospirales > Lachnospiraceae > UBA1267. Next base: position 30,360 of record DBVJ01000078.1, on the reverse strand, counting down.
CAGGATTTCTTCCCAGATGATCGCGCCGCCGGTGGTCGTTACCGTGACGGAGCAGGAAGAACGGATCCTGAATTCGAATGCGCAGGTGTTCGAAGATTTCGGTTATGAGATCCGGCCTTTCGGCCGGAAAGAATACGCGGTCTACGCGGTGCCGCAGGACTTATACGGACTGGACGTGAAGGAAGTCTTCCATGAGATCATGGGCGGGCTTTCGGATAATTCAAAGAATCTCTCCGGCGGGAGCATTCATCTGAAACTTGCGACCATCTCCTGTAAAGCGGCCGTCAAGGGAAATGAGCGGATCTCGGAGAAAGAAGCAGAAGCGCTGATCAAAGAGCTTCTGACGCTTCCGGATCCTTATACCTGCCCGCATGGAAGACCGACGATGATCGCCGTTAAAAAGACGGATTTTGAGAAGAGTTTTAAACGGATCGTCTGAATGATCCGGAAGAAACAATGAAACAAGAGGGAGTTATGGCAGAAGAAAACATTTCAAGAAATTTCATCGAGATTGCGATCGACAAGGATCTGGAAGAAGGCGTCTATGACCATGTGCATACTCGTTTTCCGCCCGAACCGAACGGATATCTTCATATCGGACATGCCAAATCGATCCTTCTGAATTACGGCCTGGCCGAGGAATACCACGGCAAGTTCAACCTGCGTTTCGACGACACGAATCCGACCAAGGAGAAAAGCGAATTCGTCGAGTCCATCATCGCCGACATCCGCTGGCTGGGCGCTGACTTTGAAGACCGGCTTTTCTTTGCTTCGGATTATTTCGAGAAAATGTATGAATGCGCGGTTTTCCTCATCAAAAAGGGGAAGGCCTTTGTCTGCGACCTTTCTGCGGACGAGATCCGCGAGACCCGCGGCACGCTGACGGAACCCGGCAAAGAGAGCCCCTACAGAAACCGCACGATCGAAGAGAACCTGAAACTCTTTGAAGAGATGCGGAACGGCCGGTACGAGGACGGTGAGAAGGTTCTCCGTGCGAAGATCGACATGGCGAGCCCGAACATGAACATGAGGGATCCGGTCATTTACCGCATCGCGCATCTCAGCCATCAGAATACCGGCGACAAGTGGTGCATCTACCCGATGTATGATTTTGCGCATCCGATCGAAGATGCG
>DBVJ01000078.1:28424-29209 GCA_002308115.1 Lachnospiraceae bacterium UBA1267 | reverse complement strand
CATTCCATCTGCACACTCGAATTCGAGGACCACAGACCGCTATATGACTGGGTCGTCCGAGAGTGCGAATTCAAGAATCCGCCCAGACAGATCGAATTTGCGAAGATGTATCTGACCAATGTGATCACGGGCAAACGTTACATCAAGAAGCTCGTCGAAGACGGTGTCGTGGACGGATGGGACGATCCGAGGCTTGTAACGATCGCCGCGCTTCGCCGCAGGGGTTATACGCCGGAATCCATCAAGCTTTTCATCAACCTTGCCGGTGTTGCCAAGGCCAATTCTTCCGTGGACTATGCCATGCTCGAGTACTGCATCCGCGAGGATCTGAAGCTGAAGGTCCCGCGTATGATGGCGGTCTTAAGACCCTTACGCGTGGTCATCGACAATTATCCGGAAAGCAAGACCGAGATGCTTCCGGTCCAGAACAACCTGGAGAATCCCGAACTGGGATCCAGAGAGATCCCGTTCTCCAGGGAGATCTTCATCGAGCAGGAAGACTTCATGGAAGTCCCGCCCAAAAAGTATTTCCGCCTGTATCCCGGGAATGAAGTACGCCTGATGAATGCCTACTTCGTGACCTGCACCGGTGTGGAAAAGGACGCGGACGGCAATGTGACCTGTGTGCATGTGACTTATGATCCGGAGACCAGAGGCGGCGATTCCCCGGACGGACGGAAGGTGAAAGGAACGCTGCACTGGGTCGATGCGAAGACGGCGGGACGCGTGACGGTTCGCCTTTACGAGAACATCGTGAATGAAGAAGGCCGCTATAATGAAGACGG
>DBVJ01000078.1:23188-28393 GCA_002308115.1 Lachnospiraceae bacterium UBA1267 | reverse complement strand
ATGAACGCGAAGGCTTTCGACCGTTTCCAGTTTGTCCGGAACGGATATTTCTCGGTGGATCCGAAAGATTCGACAGACGGACATCCTGTGTTCAACCGTGTGGTTTCCCAGAAATCGAGCTTTACGCTCCCGCTTGCCTGAAAGAACCGATCATGAAAGAGAAGATCCATACGATACCCGTCAATGACGCTTTCGACGCCAAAAGCGAATGTCCCGTCTGCTCGATGTACCGGGATCTGGAACGCCGCGCGCTGGATTTTGTCCTCGGGCCGTCGTATATGGAGGATGACATCCGCACGAAGACCAATGAACTGGGCTTTTGCGGAACCCATCTGAAGATGCTTCTTTCAGAGAAGAACCGTCTGGGACTGGCCATGATCCTGAAGACACATCTGGATCAGCAGCTCAAGGCTTCGGAGAAATACACAAAAGTCCGGATCAAGCCGCGGAATCTTCTGAAAGACGAATCTTCGGAAGTATCATCCTGGGCACGGCTTCAGGAGAAGACCTGTTATATCTGCGCCAAGATCGACAACCTGTTTCCTCAATATGCGGACACAGTCGTCTACCTCTGGCAGCATGAGCCGGAGTTTCGTGAGAAGTATTCAACATGCAAAGGTTTCTGCGGTCCGCATCTTGCCGTTCTCGTCGAAGCCGCGAGAAAGCGCCTTAAGGGAGAAGAACTCCAGCGTTTCTATGATGAGACCATGCGTCTTTACAGAGACGGGATCAGGCGGGTACGTGACGATCTGGAGTGGTTCGCCAACAAATTTGACTATCGTTTCCGCGACGAACCGTGGAAAGAATCCAAAGACGCCATTGAGCGGGCAGCCGTGAAGACCAACAGTCTTCTTTAAAGGCAAAACAGATCCGGAAACAACTGCTTTACGGCAGTCAAATATCATAGACATCCAATATGGAAAGGGGAGAGACTATGAAGAATTTTATCAAAGAGTTTAAGGAGTTTGCCGTTAAAGGCAACATGATCGACATGGCCGTCGGCGTCATCATCGGCGCAGCGTTCAAAGCGCTCATCGACGCATTCATGGCGAACATCGTGAACCCGCTGATCTCGCTGATCCCGGGCGTCAAGAACCTGAACGAAGCACTGAAGATCGTCGTAACGCCGGCACAGGCCGAAGTTCTGGATGAGGCCGGCAATGTCGTCACACCTGCCGTGGAAGAAGTCGCCATCAAGTTCGGCGCGTTCATTTCCGCGATTCTGACCTTCATCATTCTGGCATTTGTGGTCTTTTTGATCGTCAAGGCCGTCAATAAGGCCCGCAAGATGGAAGAAGAGCGCAAGGCGAAGAAGGAAGCCCCGAAGGAAGATGCGGCGCCCACGACCAAGATCTGCCCGTTCTGCAAGACCGAGATCGCAATCGACGCGACCCGCTGCCCGCACTGCACCAGCAAACTGGACGAGTGATCCTGTCCTTCAAATGATCACGGCGTGAAAAAGTTACCGCACGTTCTTTCTTTTTTCACAATTGCCGTATATAATGTGAAGAGTAAAAAACGAAGGAGGGCCTCAGAATGTCCAGAGGTACATTTTTCAAAGTGATTCTTGGCGGTATCGCTGCCGGCGCTGCGGCTGCAGTCGGATACACCTATGTCAAGAGATACAAGGAAGTTCTAAAGGAACACGAAGAGAAGAAGGCAGCTGACCGTGCCGCGGAAGGCCTCGAGGAAGAAGCGCAGGAAGAGATGGCGGAGCGCAAGTTCACGACCATCGATATGGATGTTGCCAAGGAAGCTGCCGTCAAGACTTTCGAGTCTCTGAAAGAAGGCAGCAAGAAAGCCTGGGGCGTCGCTGTCGATTCAGGCAAAGCCGTCTCCGAGATCGTCAACGAGAACTATGGCGAGTCCATCCAGAAGGCGAAAGACAAAGTCTCCGAAACCGCCGGCAAGGTGAAAGACTTTACCGTGGACAAGGCCAATACCGTGAAGAGCTTCACGGAGGAAAGATGGGCGGATGTCGTTGATTCCGTTTCCGATAAGGTCGGAGAAGTGAAGGACTCTGTCTCGGAACGTTTCCACGAATGAAGGATCAGGCCGGCGTCAAAGTTGAAGAACTCAAGAACCTGGCCAAGGATAAGTTCGAAGCTTTCAAGAACAACAATCCGGATCTGGTCAACAAGTTCGAAGACTTCAAGGATGACGCAAAAGAAGCTTTTGAATCCGTGAAGGAGAAAGTTTCCGAATTCGTCTCCGAGAAGAAGGACGAGTTTGACGTGACGTCCGAAGAACTCAAAGAAGAAGCCTGCGAAGCTTGTGAAGAAGCCAAGGAAGCTTGTGAAGAAGCTTGCGATGCCGCGGAAGAGGCGGCAAAGAAGGCTTCTACGGATGGCGACTTTGCCGAATAAGCATTGTCGGGTAATTCGCTGACAGACGGACTGCCGTATCAGACGGCAGTCCGTTCTTTTTCTTCAGAAAATAGCATTCGCCAATCTGCGGCTTTTGTGGTAAAATAAATTATTTGGATGAATGTCCGCATTCTGCTACGGAGGCACTTTTCTTGTACGCGTTCTGCATTATCGACATCAATCACAGAAATGTGGACCGGAGCTTTACTTATCTGGTTCCGGAAGCGCTTCGCCAGGAGGTGAAGCCGGGTTCGCGTGTACTGGTGCCCTTCGGCCGCCGAGACACTGTCCGGCAGGCATTTGTTCTTCGCACTTCGGATCGTTGCGAAGTACCGGACGAAAAGCTTAAGGAAATCCTTTCTCTTGCGCCAAAGGCGAAAAATGTCGAGCAGGACCTGGTTTCTCTGGCCGTGTGGATGCGTGAACGATACGGCGGGACACTATATCAATGTCTGTCTGTCGTATTGCCTGCCAAAGCGGACGTTCAAACCAGAAAAGCTCGTTTTCTGGTGCTGAAAGCGTCCCGCGAAGAATTGGAAAGCGCCCTCGATGCCGCCCGGAAGAAGAAATACTATGCGAGGGAAAGACTTCTGGAGGCCTTTGAAAATGAGCCTGTGCTGCCGTATCAGATCGTTTCGGAACGGCTGAACGTGACGGCAAAGACCATGAAGCCCTATCTGGAATCCGGACTGTTTGAGATCCGTGAATCCAGACCCAGAAGCGTTGGGAACGAGGTCTCGGAAGCTTCCGAGGCGGAACGGGCCAGGACGCGCGGCATGGTTCTGAACGAGGATCAGGAGAAAGCAGTCAAAACCATTCTCGAAGACGAACGTCAGGTCCAGGTGCTGTTCGGCATAACCGGATCCGGAAAGACCGAAGTATATCTTGAACTGATTTCAAGGATCCTTTCGGAGGGGAAGGAAGCCATCGTGCTGATTCCGGAGATTTCCCTGACTTATCAGACGGTCATGCGTTTCTACGCTCGTTTCGGAGAACTGGTTTCCGTCGTCCACTCACGGCTTTCAAAAGGCGAGAAGGCGGAACGCTTCGATATGGCCAAAAAGGGGCAGATCCGTGTGATGATCGGCCCGAGAAGCGCACTGTTTACACCTTTCCAGCATTTGGGGCTCATTATCATCGATGAGTTTCATGACAGCTCGTATGATTCGGAACAGATCCCGAAATACAATGCGATCGAGACGGCCATCGAGAGAAGCCGGATCACGGGATCGAAAACCGTACTGGGAAGCGCGACACCGTCTGTCAGCGTCTACCGGAAATCGGTGGAAGGAAGTTATGGCCTTGTCAGACTGAGAAACCGCGCGGTTTCGGGCAGTATGCTTCCAAAGACCAGCCTCACAGACATGAGACGTGAACTCAGGCACGGGAACCGTAGCATTTTCTCCAAAACGCTTCTGGAAAAGCTTTCCGCCTGCCTGGAACGCGGCGAACAGGCCATGCTCTTTCTGAACAGGCGCGGATATTCCGGAGCCGTTTCCTGCCGGTCCTGCGGCGAAGCGCTTCTTTGTCCGCACTGCAGCATTCCGCTGAGTTTCCACAGAGGAAACCGGCTGAAGTGTCATATCTGCGGATACGAGAGAAATATGGTCGACGCCTGTCCGTCCTGCGGATCAAAGCTCATCGGGGCATTCGGCGCAGGTACGGAGAAAGTGGAGCAGAGTCTCAAGGAACAGTTTCCGGGAGTCCGCACGCTCCGTATGGATGCCGACACGACGGCGTCAAAGGACGCGCATTACAAGATCATCGAAGCCTTCAGAAACGGACAGGCAGACGTGTTGATCGGAACACAGATGATCGTCAAAGGCCACGATTTCGACCGGGTCACACTGGTGGGCATCCTGGCGGCCGATCTTTCATTGTTCGTGCCGGATTACCGGTCCGCGGAACGGACGTTCCAGCTTCTGGTGCAGGCCATGGGGCGTGCGGGAAGAAGAAAGAACGAAGGCGAATGCGTGATACAGACTTATAATCCGGAACACTATGCCGTTGAATGTGCGGTCAGGCAGGATTTTGAAGCGTTTTACGAATCAGAATGCCTTTTCAGGAAGGAAATGAATTATCCGCCCTTCGGCTCATTCATCGGGCTTCGTATCTATGGACCCGATCCCGAAAACTGCAGGACAGTGATTGAAAAGATCTCATCGGTCCTTCGGACGGATTATCCGGATCTGGAGATCCTGGGACCAGCGGAAGACGGACCGTTCAAGGTCCGCGATCAATACCGGTACATCTGCTATCTGAAGAGTGCCGGACTTGAGCGTCTATTGGATGCGAAAAACCGCGCGGAAAACCTGTTTGATTCGCTTTGCGGATCACGGCAGGTCTATCTGAGCTTTGAAAACTGAAAGGAGATCGTCATGGCGATTCTGAAAGTCAGACAGTTGGGAGATGAAATCCTGACCAAAAAATGCAAACCTGTACGCGAGATCACGCCTCGTGTGCTTGAATTGATAGATGACATGTTTGAAACCATGTATGACGCAGGCGGCGTGGGCCTTGCCGCGCCGCAGGTGGGCATTTTAAAACGTATCGTCGTGATCGACGTCACACCGGATCCGGAAGACGGCGAAGAGATCCCGGAAGAAGAGATGCTGAGATATGCCATGATCAATCCTGAGATCATCGAGTCTGAAGGAAAGCAGACCGGCTATGAAGGCTGTCTGAGCTATTCCGGCATGACCGGCGTCGTGACGCGCCCCGAGAAAGTGACTTGCCGATTTACCGGTCCCGACGGAGACGAATATGAACTGACAGGCGAGGGCCTTCTTGCCCGCGCCATCTGTCATGAGCTGGATCATCTGGAAGGCCGTATGTATAC
>DBVJ01000078.1:20848-23050 GCA_002308115.1 Lachnospiraceae bacterium UBA1267 | reverse complement strand
ACAAAGCCCGACCAGGAATCGGGCCGCGGCAGGAAAATCGTTTTTTCACCCGTAAAGGAAGCCGCGCTGAAGGCAGGCATTCCGGTTTATCAGCCGGAAAAACTCGGAAAGAGCGCCGTGGAAGAGATGCGTTCCATTCCCGCGGATGTGATCGTTGTCGCAGCATATGGCAAAATACTCAGACCGTCTGTCCTCTATATGAAACGCTTTGGCTGTCTGAACGTTCACGCAAGCCTTCTGCCCAAATACCGCGGCGCCGCACCGATCCAGTGGGCCGTCCTGAACGGTGAGACGGAGAGCGGCGTGACGATCATGCAGATGAATGAAGGTCTGGACACCGGCGACATTCTCTATCAGGAGAGAATTGCGCTTTCAGAGAAGGAGACCGCAGGGAGCCTGTTCGAAAAACTGTCGCTTCTGGGCGGTCCTGCGATCCTACATGTGCTGGATCAGGCCGAAGCGGGTCTTCTTACACCCGCGCCGCAGGGAGAGACAACGACAGATTATGCACGGATGCTGGTCAAAGAAGACGGTATTCTGGATTTTCAAAAGAGCGCCGAAAAGAATGAGCGCTTCATCCGCGGCATGTACCCCTGGCCCTCCGCCCAGGCGGAATTCAGGGGAAAATCAGTCCGTATCTATACCGCGGAAGCGGTGGACGATGATTCGGATACGCTTCCGGGCACAGTTTCAAATGTGACGAAACATGGTTTTACGGTCCGCTGCGGAGAAGGCGCGCTGAACATTTTGTGCCTTCAGCCGGAAGGAAAGAAGGAAATGAGCGCAGACGCCTTCTTACGAGGGTATCGCGTCGAAAAAGGAGAATCCTTTCAAAAAGCATGAACGCCAACGATACCAGAAATGAAGCGCTGAACATCCTCCGGGAGGTCGCGGATAACGGCCTGTTCATTTCGGATGCCGCAGGGAAAGCTGCGCTGCCCCAAAAAGGCGCTTCGGATCTGGATATCCGGTTCATTCTGAATCTGGTCCGCGGAACGGTGGAACATGAAAGTATTCTAAAAGCCGTGCTCAAAAGACTCGTGACCGCAAAACCCGGAAAGCTGAAAAGCGTCATAAAACGGATCCTGCTTCTGGGGCTGTATGAACTGCTGTTTTTAAACAACAAAGCCTATGCGGTGGTCAACGAATATGTCAGGCTGGCGAAGAGAAAAGGCCTTCAGGGGCTTTCCGGCTTTGTGAATGCGGTATTGAGACGCGCGGTTTCCGAAAAGGAACCGTTGCTTCAGAGTCTTTCAGCGGAAGAAGCGTCAGGCCTTTCACCTGAGATCCTGAAATATCTTTCCGATGCGTTGGGACGGGAAGACGCTCTGGCATTCGGCCGTTATGTTATCCGTGAAGAGTCCAAAAAGCTGACAGTACGGAGAAATATATCCGCCTGTACGGCGGAAGCATTCGTCACGGAGATCCATTCGGATGACGCTTCGGCTGAGCCGTTGGACTTTCAGACATGGATGCCGGAGGAGATGACGGCTGCACTTCCGCACGACGAGATCTATGTCCTGAAAACCGAAAAGCCCATTCCAGGTCTTCAGGCATTTCAGAATGGCTGTTTTTATGTGCAGGACGTTTCCGCCTGGGCAGCCTTCAGAAGCCTCAGCGCCGTTCTCGCGCCTGAAACTGCCGTTCTGGACCTTTGTGCGGCGCCGGGCGGGAAAACATTCCAGCTGATGGATATCGCCGCGGAAAAGGTCGTTGAAACGCGTTTTACGGCCTGTGACATTTCAGAGAACCGGCTCGAAAGACTAAAAGAAAATGCGGAGCGGATGCATTTTTCAAACGTTGAGATCCTGAAGAACGATGCGGCCGAAGCCTGTGACGCTTTTACGGACCGTTTCGGCNNGACGTACCGTGTTCAGGGCTCGGAGATCTTTCGGGAAAGCCGGAAATACGTTTCCACGTATCCGAAGAGGAATTAAGGAAACTGACAGCCATCCAGGGGAGGATCCTGGAAAACGCCGCTCATTATGTAAAGGCAGAAGGTATTCTGCAGTATTCCACCTGCACGTTGACGCGGATGGAGAACCAGGAACAGATCAGGCGGTTTTTGACAAAGCACCCGGAATTTACCTTGATCGATGAGCGGACACTGATCCCCGGCGTCAATACGCCGGGAGACGGTTTTTACTATGCCAGGATGAAACGAAGCGGCAAAGCGGTGAAAGACTGAACCATGGAAGAGAT
>DBVJ01000078.1:20584-20832 GCA_002308115.1 Lachnospiraceae bacterium UBA1267 | reverse complement strand
GAAGAATTGAAAGAAAAGCTCGCCGAAGCCGGCGCGCCTTCTTATCGTGCGTCGCAGATATTTTCATGGCTTCACGTGAAACGTGCGGTTTCGTTTTCCGAGATGACCGATCTTCCGAAAGCGCTTCGCGAACAGCTTTCCGAACGTTTTGTCATCACTTCTCTGAAACCGGTGCTGATCCAGACCAGCAAGGAAGACGGAACACGGAAAGTCTTGTTTGAGCTTTCGGACGGCGCAAGGATCGAAAG
>DBVJ01000078.1:20028-20552 GCA_002308115.1 Lachnospiraceae bacterium UBA1267 | reverse complement strand
ATGGGCTGCCGTTTCTGCGCCTCCACGATCGGCGGACTGGAGCGTAACCTGAGCGCGGCGGAAATGCTTTCCGAGATCTACGAAATGGAACGTCTGAGCGGAGAGGATATCCGCCATCTTGTGCTCATGGGCACAGGCGAACCTTTTGATAATTACGACGAAGTCATCCGCTTCATACGCCTTGCGGTCTGCCCGTCCGGCAAGAACATGAGCGCGCGGAACGTAACGCTTTCCACCTCCGGCATTCCGGAAAAGATCCGTGCCTTCGCATCAGAAGGACTTCCTGTGACGCTTGCGCTTTCTCTTCATGCGTCGAACGATACCGAACGGAGAGAGCTGATGCCGGTCGCTAGAAAGTATCCGCTCTCAGAGGTTCTTTCTGCATGCGACGCCTATTTCGAACAGACCGGGCGCCGTGTGACCTTTGAGTATGCAGTGATCTCCGGCAAAAACGATACCGATCGGAACGTACGGGAATTAAAGCAGCTTTTGGGGGCCCGGTCAGCGCACATGAATCTGATTCC
>DBVJ01000078.1:15434-19972 GCA_002308115.1 Lachnospiraceae bacterium UBA1267 | reverse complement strand
GCCGCCTTTCAAAACGCCCTTGAAATTGCAGGGATTCATGCTACAATAAGAAGGTCTTTGGGAAATGACATAGACGGCGCATGCGGACAGCTTCGCTACAGCGCCGCTCTTTCGGGTATAGAGGATCAGAAAGGAGAGGATCGTCAGTGAAGATTGCGGCCAGAACAGATATCGGGCTGTCGCGTGAACTGAACGAAGATTGTTACTTCGTTTCGGAAACGCCGGTCGGTATGTTTGAAAAGCTGCTCATCGTTTCGGACGGCATGGGCGGACATGATGCCGGGGAAGTGGCTTCCCGCATGGCAGTGGACGCGGTGGTTTCCTATCTGGAGACCGCCTCCATCAATATGCCTCTTTTCACACTTGAACAGGCCGTATACGCGGCCAATCTGGAAGTCCGCAAGTATTCAGAGGCCAATGACGGCATCGATCTCGGCACGACGCTTGTGATCTGCGGGATCATTTCGGGTCATGCCTATGTGGCGAACGTCGGCGATTCCAGACTATATCTTTTAAACCGATATGCTTATTCCATCCGTCAGATCACGAAAGACCACTCCTATGTGGAGGAAATGGTCGCGCGCGGCCTGATGACGAGAAATTCCGAAGATTATATGAGACAGAAGCAGGTCATTACCCGCGCAGTCGGGTTCTTCCCTGAAACAGAACCGGATCTGTTTGATTTTGGTCTGGAAGAAGGGGACATGATCCTGCTTTGCACGGACGGACTGACAAATATGCTGAAGAACGTAGTGATCAAGAATCTGGCGCTGGACGACAGTTTCACTCTGGAGAAACGCGCTGATACGCTGATAGATGAAGCCAACCGTATGGGCGGACGCGACAACATTACCGTGATTCTTGCGGAGAGGGAGGACCAGGATGATTAAGGTCGGTACACTTTTCGCAGGCCGTTACGGCGTGATCCAGCAGATCGGAACGGGCGGCATGGCCGAGGTCTTCAAGGCCCAGGATGTCGTTGAGAACCGCATCGTGGCGCTGAAAGTCATGAAAGACAGCCTCGCCACAGACGAGGCCGCGGTGCGCCGCTTTGAAGCGGAAGGCAGACAGGCGGCGGAACTGCGCCATGAAAATGTGGTCTCGGTCTATGACGTGGGTGTTTCCGCGGGAACGCATTATCTCGTCATGGAATACGTGAGCGGAATCGTCCTGAAAGAATATATCCGTAAAAAGGGCAAGCTGTCCGACCGCGAGACCATGGCCATCTCCGCGCAGATCGCCTGCGGCCTTCGTGCGGCTCATGCACATCACATCGTGCACCGCGACATCAAGCCGCAGAATATCATTCTCTCCAAGGACGGCAAGGTCAAGATCACGGATTTCGGCATTGCGCGTTCGATCGGCGAGGAATCGAAGAACGGCAAGTTCACGGTCGGATCGGTCTATTACATTTCTCCGGAACAGGCCAAAGGCGAGTCATGCGATGAACGGAGCGACATTTATTCTTTGGGTGTCGTCATGTACGAAATGATCACCGGCGTGGTCCCCTTTGACAAGGAAACGACCAATGCGGTGGCCATGGCGCACATCAACGAGTCCATGAAACCGCCGAGCGAACTCAACCCGGACTGCCCCAGAGCACTGGAGCAGATCATTTTCAGAAGCACGCAGAAATCCAGTTCCAGACGGTATACGAACTGCACCGAGCTTCTTCAGGATCTGAAGATCGCCGTTTCCAGTCCGGACTACGATTTTGAGCAGAAAGAAAAGGCCACGCTTCTGAAGAACAAGACCATGGTCTTCGCCAAAAACGGCGCGGCCGTGTCTTCGGGCGCCGCTTCTTTGGCAACTTCCGGCACGTCAAATAACGCATCCGAATCCAAAACCTCGAGTTCCTACGGGGCGTCTCAAAGAAGCGCTTCCGCCGTAACCGAGGCAGATGACGAAGAGGACGAGAAAGGTGTTCTTGCGGGTATTCATTTGAACCGTTCCCATCAGAAAAAGAACGGCTTTGACCGTTTCCTTGCGGTTACAGGCGTCATACTCGGCATTCTGATGATCTTCCTCATCATCTATATCATCATGTCGCTTTCCGGATGCCTGCAGAGGAAGATCGGCCCCGGCGACCGCGAAACGACCACGCGTTACGGGGATGAGACGACAGAAGAAGAGCCGATCGAACTCACGACGAAGGCGCCGGATGATTTTGATCCGCTTACGGACGCCAAAGTCCCGAATGTCATCGGACTTCCTGTCATGGACGCGGTCAAGGCATTGACGGATGCCGGTCTGAAATACAAAGTTTCCCAGAAACCGGAATATTCTGACGTGTATGAGCTTGGCACGATCGTCATGCAGAGTTATCCGAAAGGCACAGTCGTTGAAAAAGGCTCAACGATCGTCATCGTGATGAGCGCAGGCTCTGACAAGTTCTTCATCGATCCGAAGTATGTCGGCGGCAAGCTTTCTGACTTCAGGGCAGATGTCGCAAAGCTTCAGAATGCCATTGATTTTGAATATGTCCGTGTCACCAGCGATACCGTCCCGGCGAACGTGATCATTTCCATCGACCCGGTCAACACCACGGTCCAGTCCGGCGATCACGTCGTCGTGACCTACAGCGGCGGCCCGAATTATGCCACGGTTCCGGAACTTCGCGGACAGACACGGGACCAGGCCGCAAAGCTTCTGGAAGAAGCAGGCCTTATGCTGGGAGATGTCTCTGAAGAGTACAACGATGAATACGGCAAGGATCTGGTCTGCGCGCAGCAGCATCCGTCAGGAAACAGACTGAAGAACGGAACCAAGGTCGACATTACGATCTCTTTAGGTCCGAAGAAACCGATGATTCCTTCTGACCTGATCATCAATCAGGACGGAAGCCGGAATAATTACGGCGCAGTCAGACAGAGACTTGAAGCGCTTGGATACATCGTGGTGCATGAAGAAGTCTATGATAAGGATCACGGCGAGCATGCTTCCGAAGATCAGGCGTATGTGCTGTCCGTGAGCCCTGAACCCGGCACGGAGTATTCCTACGGCAGAGAAGTCACGGTCGTTACGGCCACAAATTCCCAGGTCCTTCCTGATTTCACCGGAAGAGACTATAAGGAAGTCTATGAGATCCTTACGAAGGCTCCTTATGAATTCGCGGTGGAAACGGTTTATGTCGCGGCAAAAGAATCCGGCCAGGAAGGCAAGATCGAAATTCAGAAGCCTGCCGCCGGAAGCGAATGGGAAAAGGGCATGTACATTACCCTGACGGTCTATACCATGGGTATGATCGACATGAGAGGCATGAAGGCTGAAGAAGCCAGATCCTTCATTGAAGACAAGGGCTGGGTCTACAAAGAAGTCATCGGACCGTACGTGGATGATGCAACTGCGGGAACCGTCCTGTCTACCGACCCGAAGGGAGGAACGTTCCCGGAGCAGGGCGCGACGATCACGGTCACGGTTGCGGCATACAGCGAAGAACAGACGACCGAACCGCCTACGGATCCACCGACAGACCCGCCGACCGATCCGCCCACAGATCCTCCGACAGACCCGCCGACCGATCCGCCTACGGATCCTCCGACCGATCCGCCCACGGATCCCCCGACAGACCCGCCGACCGAATCATCGGCTGAGCCGACCGAACCCCCGTCACAGGAGAATCCGGGGGATGGCGGAAACAGTCTGGAAGGTTTACTGGCACCCTGATCCTTTTTGGAGGTAAATGGAATGAATTACAAGATCGCTCCGTCCATTCTGGCTGCAGACTGGCTGAATCTGGGCTATGAAGTACAAAGGCTGAACGCCTCTGACTGCGATTACATTCATTATGACGTCATGGACGGCAAATTCGTTCCTGAGATGTCATTTGGCGTAACCTGCATGCGGCCGGTCAAGAAGATCTCGAAGAAGCTTCTGGACGTCCATCTGATGATCGAAGATCCCATCCGCAATGTGAAGTCTTTTGCGGAATCGGGCGCGGATCTGATCACGTTCCATGTGGAGGCCGCGAAAGAGAAGACCGCTGAAACGATCCGTTATATTCACTCTTTCGGCGTGCGCGCGGGGCTTTCCGTCAAGCCGAAGACAGATGTGAGCGAAGTCTTCCCGTATCTGGATGAGCTTCAGATGGTGCTGATCATGTCCGTGGAACCCGGTTTCGGCGGACAGGCCTTTATGCCTGAGGCGCTTGACAAGATCCGGATCCTTCGGGAAGAGATTCAAAGAAGAGGCCTCGACGTCGACATCGAAGTGGACGGCGGGATCAATCTCGAGACCGCATTGCGCTGCAAAGAAGCCGGCGCAAATGTGTTCGTGAGCGGCTCCGCATTGTTTAAAGGCGATCTGATCGACAATGTGCTCGCCATGAGAAAACTTTTATGAAACACCGCTTCAGACTCTTTATCTGTATTCTGATCATGACCATCGTGCTGCCTGGCTGCAATACGGTGGTCAATTGGAATTCACGCTCCAGGACCGTACTGATGTGCGCGCAAAAGAGCATGAACGACATTCAGATGAAGATCGTCGCGATGGAATACAAAGAGCTTTACGAGTTTTATTATGCCGAGCTGCTTTCA
>DBVJ01000078.1:9386-15389 GCA_002308115.1 Lachnospiraceae bacterium UBA1267 | reverse complement strand
GCCATACTTCCCGAGTGTCAGGCGGTTCTTTATCTGAATGCCGCCGCCGACCAGCTGAACATCAGGATCCCTGCCGATACGGTCTCTTTGCTCAAAGAAGCCGCATCGGCTTATTATCAGTCTCTTTCCGACGATGAGAAGGCCTACACCGGGGCGGGAGAGTCCGATGTTCAGGATCTTCTGATACTGTATCAGCGTGCCATACTTGCCGAGAAAGCACTCATTTCCGGCCATGTGATCGAGGTCAGCGACGAGGCCAGCCGGGTCGCGGACATCGAGGTCATACACACCTCCTCTGTCCGCGCGGCGGAAGAGATCCTCACACGCTACCGCGACGGTGAGAACTTCTATACCCTGGCACAGGAAAACACGATCGATCAGAAAATCAAGTATTCCGTATCCCGCGCCGACCTGAACGAGCCTTTCCGCTCCGTCATATTCTCGCTTCAGAACGGACAGGTCAGTGATGTGGTGAGCTATAATGGCGAAGGCTTTATCATTCGTGTCGCCAATACCTACAACACCCTGCTTTCTCTGAACAACCGGCGGAACCTTCTGGCGTCGCTTCGTTTTGACGACTGGAGAACAGCCGCGTCCACGCTCGGTATATCAGATGATTCCTCCCTGAGCCGGGCGTTTTTCAACAGCCTGACTTTGACGACAGACGGAGCATTTCGTTATCACGATCTGTTCTCGTCCTTGATCGCCGAATAATATCTTGATCTTCCCCCTTGCACAATTCGTAATCTTTTTGTAAAATGTCTGCAACATCTCAGCCGTAACCGGAATGGTATGAGAAGAATCATCATTTTCAGGGCTGCAGGGGTCCTTGCGATCCTTGCCATCTGTGTTCTGGTGTTTTTCCTTTCTCAAGGCGGCGGGATGGACAAGACGGTCATTCTGACGCCGGATGCTTCGGAAGACAGCAGCATTTCCGAAAACACGTCCGGTGAAGAAGAGCTTGAGGTACCGATCTACGTCTATCTGACGGGAGCGGTACGGAATCCCGGCATCTATGAGATCCGTGAAGGCGCAAGGTTGTTTGAAGCGGTCCGGATGGCCGGAGGATTGACGGACGAAGCGGATCTGTCGATGATCAACGAAGCGGCCTTTCTTACCGACGGCCAGCACATCCATGTACCTTCGGTCGGAGAGACGCTGCGTGATTCATACAACGATCCCCAAACCGCGACCGTCAACATCAATACGGACGGACCGGACCGGCTTCAGCTTCTCCCGGGTATCGGCGAAGCAAAAGCGGCCGCGATCATCCGTTACCGGACACAATACGGCGCATTTTCTTCGATCGAGGACATCATGAATGTGTCCGGTATCGGAAAGGCGCTGTTTGAGCAGATCAAAGATCGGATAAGGGTTCAATGACATGGCGAAGATCCTGGTTGTCGATGATGAGAAAATGATTGTAAAGGGCGTCCGATTCTCCNNTCCTTCAGGAAGGCTGGGAAGTGGACGTGGCTTATGACGGAGAGGAAGCCGTCCGTCTTGCGAAGTCCGGCAACTACGATGCCGTGCTTCTGGACATCATGCTTCCTTTGAAAAGCGGTCTGGACGTTCTCAGAGAGATCCGTGAGTTTTCAGACATGCCGGTCATCATGCTGACGGCCAAAGGAGAGGACATCGACAAAGTCACCGGGCTGGAATACGGCGCGGATGACTATATCACGAAACCCTATAACATTCTGGAAGTCAAAGCCAGACTGAAGGCCATCATGCGGCGGAACCGGATGCCGAAAGAGGCTGCGCCGGTCAAAGAAGACGGAACGATCCGACTCGGAAAGCTCACGCTGGACACCGACAACGAGCGTGTGTTCAATGACCGGGAAGAAGTCTTTGTGACGTCGAAAGAGTTTGACATCTTAAAGCTGCTTGCGGGCAATCCCGATAAGGTCTACAGCCGGGAACAGCTTCTTCGGACGATCTGGGGAGATTCCTATCCGGGCGACGTACGCACGGTGGACGTCCATATCCGAAGACTTCGCGAGAAGATCGAAGAGGATCCCGGCGTGCCGCGTGTGATCCTGACCAAATGGGGCATCGGATACTATTGCAGGAATGAGAGTATTTAAGTCACTGCGTCTCAGAGTGATCCTGTTTGTGATCGGCTTCTCCGTCATTCCGGTTCTGATCCTGCATCTGATCATCGTAAACTCTTATGAGTATTTCCTGATCAATCAGAGACAGAACGAGATCCGGAGCCGTTTCAACCTGATCGCCGCGGGACTTGGCAACGATGATAACATTTACAACACCCTGACGGATTCCACCTCCGGGGTGATTTTGTGGTATTCGGAAGCTTACGCCGGCCGGGTGCTCGTCGTGGACAATGAGTGCAAGGTCGCGCTGGACTCTTATGGAACGGACGTAGGCAAGACAGTTGTCTCAGATGCGGTATTCAAAGCTTTTCAGGGCATTTCCTACCGCAACTATTCGAAAGAGGCAGGTTATATCGAATCCGCGATACCGATCCGTTTTCAGGAAGAGGATGAACCGAAAACAACGGGTGTTCTGATCTTTTCTTCCTCAGTCGCATGGATCAAATCCGGCCTCAACCGTGTCGAAAACACGCTCAACATCGTGGAAGTCGTACTGTTCGTCATTCTGGTCCTGGCCGCCGTGTATGTTTCCTGGCTGATGACCCGTCCGCTCAAGCGTGTTTCCAGAAATCTCGGCAAGTTCCATTCCGGACATATCGAAACTTCTCAGTACGAGTTTCAGTCTTATACGGAGGTTGACGATATTCTGGCTTCCGCCAACGTCATTATCGATAAGTACCGTGAGATGGAAGAATCCCAGGAAGAGTTCGTTTCGAATGTTTCGCACGAGCTCCGTACGCCGCTGACTTCCGTGAAAGTGCTCACGGATTCACTGGTCGGACAGAAAAATGTCGACGAGTCCGTTTATCAGGAATTCCTTTCCGACATCTCTCAGGAAGTGGATCGTGAGAGCATGATGATCGATGACCTTCTGTCCATGGCCAGACTGACAGGCACCAGGGAATCTCTGAACATCCGCACCGTGAACATCAACGAGATGCTGCTTTCTCTTCTGAACACGTTGAAACCCATCGCGCTCAAAGTCAAAGTGGAACTCGTCTATGAATCCTTCCGTATGGTCAATGCGGACGTGGATGAGATCAAATTGTCCCAGGCGGTCTCCAATTTTATTGAGAACGGGATCAAGTACAACAAAGAAGGCGGGTATGTGAAGACTTCGCTGGATTCGGACCATGAGTTTTTCTACATCCGTGTCGAAGACAACGGCGCGGGTATTCCGGAAGACTCTGTCGGGCATATTTTCGAAAGGTTTTACCGTGTGGACAAGGACCGTTCCAGAGACACGGGCGGCACAGGTCTTGGCCTTGCTATTGCGCGGCAGATCATTCTTCTGCATGACGGTGTCGTCAAAGTGGAGAGCAAACTCGGAGAAGGAACGGCTTTCACGCTTCGTATTCCGCTAAAACAGAATCAGAAAGGAGGCGGCAGGTCATGAACAGCAGGCGTCTCCATATTCTGATGCTGGTTCTTCTTCTGGCATTGCTTCCGGTTTGCTCATTAGGCTGCACGAAGAATGAAGAACCGAAAGCCGGAGCCTTTTACATTTACTATAAAGACGTCTCCTCGATGAACCTTCATCCCGTGGAAGGCGTGTTTGATGATGAACTTGGTTTTGAAGACCGTGTTTCGGCCGTGTTCGGAAAGATGCGTGAATCCGGCAAAAGATCCTCTTATGTTTCTGCAATACCGGAACAGATACAGATCCTTTCCGCCACGCTTCTTGAGAACAATCTGATCTTTGACTTTTCATCGGAATATTATTCGCTGAACAAGTATGAAGAGATCCTGATGCGTGCGGCGATCGTCAAGACCTTCACCCAGATTCCGGAGGTTTCCACCGTTGAATTCCGTGTGGAGAGACAGCCGCTTGTTTTGCCCCAGGGCACCATTCCGGGCGCCATGAAGTCCTCTGATTTCAAAGACGTATTCGGTCTCGGGCTCAATGCCTACACCGAAGCCCGTGTCGTCCTTTACTTTGCCGGTGAAAGTGGGGACAAGATCAGGCGTACTGTCCGTGAAATCTATTACAGCAATCAGATTTCGATCGAACAATGTGTGCTTCAGCAGCTGATCGCGGGTCCGAAGGAAGAAGAGGAAGGATTCCCGGTGCTCAGAAGTTCACAGAAACTGAATTCCGTAACAGTCCGGGACGGCATCTGCCATGTCGATTTCGGCGTGGACTTCCTGTCGCAGGCCATGACGCTCCCGGCCGAGACCATCATTTTCGCAATTGTAGACAGTCTGACGGAGATCCCTGAAGTCACAAGTGTGCGTATCACAGTAGATTCCAATTCAGAAGTGTTCTTCATGGACACCGTCGACCTGTCGAAACCACTGTATCGTAACCTCGATTTTATCGAGAGTCCTCTGAACGCTCCGGTTACAGAAAGCACTGTAGCCGAATGATCTGAACCAACATGAAAAGACCGCTCCTCTGGGCGGCGCTTCTTCTGACTCTGGGTATCCTGATCCTCAATTCCCGGCCGGAGATCCGGGACAAATGGCTTCTCAGAAAACCATCCGTAAGGCTGGCGCTTGAGAAGTCTTATTCGGGTTATTTTCCGGTTTCGGTTTCCGGAAAAGTGCTGTGGGCCGAAGAGAAGAACGGACGTTATGTTTATCGCCTGGACTGCGGGAAGAAGTACGGTATCGTTCTGGTATATGAGCCCGATAACGAGTCTGACCACAGAGAGGAAACGCTTAGGTTGATCGGATCGGACGCACGCGTCTCAGGAACAGCCTTTCTGTTTCCACAGTCTGAAAACCCCGGCCAGTTTGATCTACGGAACTATTATGACGATCTGGGCATTTACTTTGGCGTGTCTGAAGCTGAAATCTGGACAGACAACCCTGTTAAGTATTCTTTCAAGAGATGGCTCTTTCGGACAGCCGAGTCATTCCGTAACGTCATAAAAGAGACCGGACGAGCGGATGACGCAGACTTTCTGCTGTCAGTTGCGGCAGGAGATTCGACTGAAACCGGAACCCGTCTGAAGGATGAAGCATCGTTTCTCTCTGCTGTTCAACTCATTTCTGTCTCAGGATTTCTTCTTTCCGCGTTGGGCATGCTTCTTTACCGGCTGCTCAGAAGAATGACAGCCAACCTGTTCCTGTGTGCGGGTATCCCGTTCCTCATCATTGTCCTTTATTATCTCTTCTTGGGATCCCCGGCATCCATGATCCGAGCGCTGGTCGTTCTTGCGCTTCGGATGATGGCTCCGATACTGAAAAGACGCTTTGACGTTCTGTCGGCTGCATCTTTATATGTGATTCTTCTGGCCGTCACGAGGCCATGCTATCTGTTGCTTCCCGCCATGTCATTCTATCTTTCGGTACTTCTCAGTCAAGGCGTTATCTGCCCTATGGCCAGAAAAATGGTATTCCGGCAAAGCGTTGCGTCATCCGCTTCGCTTTCGTTTCTGTCCTTACAGGCATGTCTTCTTCCCGTTCAGATCCTGAGCCGTTATTCCTGGTCTCTTTATGGGATGAGCCTGGTATATTTCCTGATGCCCGTCAAGATAACTGCACTCATACTGATTCTTTTGGGCGGCATGACAGGCATGGTTTTCGGAAGCGGATCCTACCCTGTGGTACGGTTTATTCTCTTTCTTCCCAAACATCTCCGTGACCTGTATGATCTTGTCTTTCAGACATTCGGCTCATTTCCGATGGCAACGGTAAATGCGGGAAGGCCTGCGGACCGGCGGCTTGCCGCGTATTTGTTTCTGTTGCTGTCGGTTCCCTTCGGGATGTCTGTCCGAACGTTTCTTGTAAAGAAACGCTTCCTGAAAGAACGGCAGTATGCCTTAAAGAACAGTCATCTGATATCGATTGTTTATCTCTTCATTTTGCTCTTGGGTATGTGTTTTCTGAGAGCGCCCCGCCCAAAAGAAGATCTTTGCTATACCATGCTGTCTGTCGGGCAGGG
>DBVJ01000078.1:3515-9309 GCA_002308115.1 Lachnospiraceae bacterium UBA1267 | reverse complement strand
TTCTACGGTGTAAGACGCCTGGACATTCTGATTTTAAGCCATGGTGATCTGGACCATGTAAACGGGCTGCCCGGCCTGCTTTCAGACCCTTCTGTTACAGTCGGAGAAGTCTGGATCTCTGACACGCTTCATGCGGAGGAAGAGTTTATGAATGAGCTGGCGCTTCTTGAGTCCAAAGGGATCCCTGTGAGAAGGGCCGGCGCGGGTGACCGGTTTGAACTTGGCGGTCTTTCCGTTCAGGTGCTTTCTCCGTTACACGGTGCGGATCTTGTCGGAAATGACTCATCTCTGGTCGTGAAAATATCGTACCGGGGACGCTCTGTATTATTTACAGGAGACATTTCTTCGGAGATCGAGGCAGGCATATCGTCAGGCAAGACAGATATTCTGAAAGTGGCGCATCATGGTTCGAGATTTTCGTCAGAAGAAGTGTTCCTGAAACGGGTCTCGCCAGCACTTTCTTTTGTGAGCTACGGCCGGAACAACACCTACGGACATCCCGCGGAAGAAGCTTTGGAGCGCTATCGGCAAAACCATTTACCGGTATACGGGACCGGAAGGAGCGGCGCCATTGAGGCCGTGATGAGTGACACACAGATATCGTTATGCTGTTACGGAAAAGATCCCTGTCGGGATTTGCCTCTGAACGACGTACCTGGTCATTGAATCCGCGCGTGTTTTCGGTTATACTGGCGGCGTGGACACATTGATGAATGATGTGAAAGAAAGAAGCTTTAAAAGGGTCTATCTGATCACCGGTGACGACCCTTGGCTTCGTCATGGCTTTTTGTCCCGATTGCTTCAGGCTGCATCTGGTGAAGATACCTTGAACCGGATGGACGTGACCGGAAGCGACATGTCGCTTCCCGAAATGCGCGCATTCACGGACACGATGCCGTTTTTTGCGGAACGGCGTGTGCTTGTCATCGAAGAATCCGGGCTTTTCCGCGTGCGTCAGAAGAAAGGCGAATCCTTGGAGGCGGATGACGTTTCAGAGGGAAAAGACACACCGGAATCCGATGAAAAAGAGGACGCGTCAAAGGAGGAAGCCTCTGACGCGTACCAGAAGTGGCTGAAAACCCTTCCTGAAACAGCACTCGTCATTTTCGTCGAGACGAAGGCCGATGGCCGCAGCGCGCTGTATAAGCTTATTTCCAGGACGGGCAGCGTCACAGTCACGGAACGCCCGAAGAAGGCAGAAGAGCTTCGCCGCTTTGCCATGAATCTCATCGGGAAAAGCCGACTTAAAATCACACAGGCTGCGTTTGACCTTTTGATGGAAAGACTGCCGTTAGACTATGGGACCGCGGAGACCGAGATCGAAAAACTGATTTCCAGCTGCCTTGAAAAGGGCAGCATTCAAAGTGAAGACGTGGAAGAGATGTTGATCCCGCGGCTCGAAGACAAGGTGTTTGATCTGGTGGAAAGAGTTTCTTCGGGGGACCGAAGAGGCGCTCTTCGCTGTTATTATGATCTTGTTGCGCTTCGTACCTCTTCATTGCTTGTTCTGACTTTGATCGGAAAAGAATTCGTCCGGCTCATGAATGTTCAGGAAATGGCGGTGAAGGGGCTTTCGGACCGGGAAATCATGACGAACATGTCTTTCTCGAAAGAATGGCTTTCCGAGAAGTACCGCCGTGCCGCACAGAGATTCCGGAAAGGACAGCTTTTGAAAGCAGCTTCCCGCGAAACCGAACTGGAACTGGCCGTGAAAAGCGGCAACCTCAGTGAGAACGCGGCCGTTGAGATGCTGATCCTGTCCATGACGGAAGGGACGAAGGATCCGCGCCGATGATTTCTTTTTGACCGCGTCATTGTTCTGTGATATAAAAAACTGTTGTACCGAATTCATTTGAAAGGCTGTTTTCAATGAACCGTCCATTGCATGTACATTTCATGGGGATCCTGGGCTCAGGCTGCGCCTCTGTGGCCATCGTGGCCGTCCAGGCGGGTTTCCGTGTGTCCGGCTGCGATCAGAACGCAGAATCCTATTACGCCGAAAAACTGATGAGTCTTGGCATCAGCATTTATACCGGACACAGCAAAAAGCATCTGGATGATTCTGTGGATGTCGTCGCGGTGTCTCCGGCTATTTTTGACGTTTCCCCGGACAACGAGGAACTTCTGGAAGCCCAAAGAAGAGGCATTCTCATGACCTGGCAGCAGTTCATGGGGACTTATCTTCAGGACGGGAAGAGAGTGATCGCGATCTCCGGTACGCACGGAAAAACAACCACCACTTTCATGACAAGCGAGATCCTCATCGCAGGATCTCTGGATCCAAGTGTTGTCGGAGGCTCGGTCTATCAGGCCTGGGATTCCGGCGGACGATACGGCGATTCCGATCTCTTTTTGTGTGAAGCCGATGAATTCAACCGGAATTTCCACCATTACAAACCAGAGACCGCAGTGATGCTGACGGTGGAAATGGATCATCCGGAATGTTACAGGAACTTTGAAGAGGTACTTCAAAGCTTTACGGACTTCCTTGTGAATCCGGGCACTGTGAAAACCGTGATCCTGAACGGAGACAGCGAGGGCTCGGTTGAAGTGCTGAGAAGGGCTTTCTGCCATCCGGACTTTGTCAATACGGAGATCTATGCCTTGTTCCACGGAACGGAAAAAGCGCTTCCGATATTGTCCGGAAAGATTCATGCGGTGGTTTATGAAGCGGTCGAAAAATCGCCTGAAAACACCACTTTCCGCATTGTCATGGACGGGAAAGTACAGCGTTTCCGCATGATCCTTCCGGGTGAATACAATATTCAGAACGCCGCCGCGGCCGTGACCATTGCGAGAGTCTATGGCATGGACGATGAACAGATCCAGAAAGGACTGCTGTCCTTTGTCGGTGCGAAGCGCCGCTTTGACTGCATCGGAAGAAGAGACGGCGTTCCGGTCTACGACGACTATGCGCATCATCCGTCAGAGATTTCTTCGGTGCTCACCATGTGCAGGGAATACTTCCCGGAGCGGAAGATCCTTGCCATTTTCGAGCCGCATCAGATCGGAAGGCTCACACTGATGTTTGACGCCTATGTGAAAGCGCTGACGATCGCGCACCATGTCGTGATCTGGAAGACACATATGGGGCGCGAGATCCACTCGGACAAGAAACCCATTCCGGGAGCTGTCTGGGAAAAGGCATCGGACAAGATCCATTATGAAGAGGATACGGATGAGATCATCCGTTACGCGGACAGGCTCATCTCGGAAGGCGAGTGCGACATGATCCTTGTGATCGGCGCCGCTTCGTCTTATCACATTTCCAGAAAGCTGACCGGCAAAAAGAACGCGTAAACGATTCCCGGACCGTTCACCGATTTGACACGTTTGTATGAGATGATCGATCCGGAGGTGGCAACAGAATGCTGAACAAACTCGAGAGAAAACTTGGACGAATCAAATGGCCCAGCTTTATGCTGATCCTTCTCGGCGCTTATGCAACCGGGGTCATATTGTCGTATGTATATCCGGAAGCGCTGGCCTGGATCTGTTTCAGCCCCGCGCATATCCTGAAAGGCCAGGTCTGGCGTCTTTTCACCTTTGTCGCCACGCCGACGGACAGCAGTATTTTCATGACGCTTTTACTGTGTTTCATCTATTTCTCGATTTCACGGAGTCTGGAGCGTATCGTCGGCCGGTTCAAAGTAAATTTCTTCCTGCTTACGGGATGGCTTATCACGATGCTTTCCGGTTTTGCCTATTATTGGATCTTCCCCGGAACGTCGGTGCTTACGGTCCATCTGAACATGCATTATGTGTTCTCGACCCTGTTCATCGTATTCTCCTTCATCTATCCGGACGCCACTTTCCTTCTGATGTTCTTCATTCCGATCAAAGGAAAATGGATGCCTTTCATCACGCTGGGCATGTTTGCGTTGGAGATACTCCAGATCTTCCTTGCAAAGCAGTTTGCATATGGCTGGCTCTATCTCTTCATGATCGTCGCCGCGGTTCTGAACGTGGTTTTGTTCCTGCTTCTTCTGGGTTATAAACCCAAAAGAAGAGTTCAGAACGGCACCCAGCGGAATTCCCGGCACGAGACGCGTAACGACGCGCGGTCGGATCAAAGTGCCTACGGCGGCACCGTGTACGGCTCCGGCATGTCCGGACAGGACGCCGGTTACGGAAGCTATCAGAGAACTGCCTCAGGCCCCAGGACCCTAAAACCCTACCGGCATAAATGCTGTGTCTGCGGGAGAACGGATCTTACGAATCCGGAACTGGAATTCCGTTATTGCTCAAAATGCATCGGACCGTATGAATATTGCAGCGAACACATCTATACACATGTTCACAAGTCGCCTTCAGGCGCGGGAAACAATTGATCATGGGTAAGGTTCTTGTGATCGGCGGAGGTGCCGCAGGTATGGCCGCGACACTCTCGGCCGCCAGGGAAGGCGCGGAAGTGCTCCTTCTCGAACAAAACGAAAAGCTTGGGAAAAAGGTCTATATCACAGGCAAAGGACGGTGCAACGTCACCAACGCATGCTCTGTGGAGGACCTTTTTTCGCATGCGGTCAGTAACGGCAAGTTTCTGTACAGCGCATTTCACCGCTTTACAAACAGCGATGTGATGGCGCTTCTTGAAAAGAACGGCTGCCCGCTCGTGATCGAACGCGGAAACCGTGTCTTTCCTGCCAGCATGCATGCAAGTGACGTGATCCGCTGCTTCGAGCGGATGCTTCGGGATGCAGGTGCGGAGATCCTTCTCAATACACGTGTCAATGCGATACAGGCAGAAGATGGCCGCGTCATTTCCGTGGAAGCCGGAAGACGGCGCTACGACGCGGATGCGTTTATACTGGCAGCAGGAGGGATCAGTTATCCCTTAACCGGTTCCACGGGCGACGGTTTCCGCTTCTCGGAGAAGCTCGGCCATACGGTCACGCCGCTGTATCCTTCGCTCGTCTCGCTGAACACTTCGGAATACTGGTGCAATGATCTGTCCGGGCTGACATTGAAAAATGTTTCGGTAAGAGCGGTCGATTCAAAGGGCAAGACCGTACGCAAAGAAGAAGGGGAGCTTCTGTTTACCCACAGAGGCGTATCCGGACCGACGATCCTTCGCATCTCGGCCTATTTGACGAAACGGGTGCATCAAGGCGAACAGTTTCATCTGTTCATCGATCTGAAACCTGCGCTTACGGAAGAGGTTCTCGACGCGCGCCTTCTTCGCGAATTTGCCGAAGCCGGCACCAAAGAACTGAAAAACTTCATCGGGAATCTGGTTCCGCAGTCTTTGGGCCACGTGATCCTCGAGGAAGCCGGGATCGCTTTGGACAAACGTGCATGTGACGTCACAAAGGAAGAACGGCATGTATTGCGAAAGACGCTGAAGGGCCTCCGCCTGACCGTTACCGGGACAGGCGGGTTTGATGAAGCCATTGTGACCCAGGGCGGCGTTTCGGTCAAAGAGATCGATCCTTCCACCATGAAGAGCAGGCTTTATGAGAACCTGTTTTTCGCAGGCGAGATGATCGACGTGGATCTCATGACCGGCGGCTTCAGCCTTCAGGAAGCCTGGTCCACCGGATGGCTTTCGGGGCGGAACGCGGCAATCGAAGCCGCATCTTTTAAGAGACAAGAATCATCGGTCGCCAATACGGAAACGCAGAATAAAGAGGTGAAACAAATGGGATTCAACGTAGCCATCGACGGACCGGCCGGCGCCGGGAAGAGCACCATCGCCAAACTGGTCGCGAAAGAACTCCGGCTTCTCTATGTAGATACCGGCGCGATGTACCGCACCATCGGACTCTATATGCTGAAGCATGGCATCGACATCCGG
>DBVJ01000078.1:0-3476 GCA_002308115.1 Lachnospiraceae bacterium UBA1267 | reverse complement strand
GTCTGTACCTGAACGGAGAGGACGTCACGGATTTTATCCGTACTCCGGAAGTCTCGGAAGCCGCGTCTGTGACAAGCGCCTATCCCGAAGTCCGCGAAAAGCTTCTGGATCTTCAGCATGATCTGGCAAGGGAAAATGACGTGGTCATGGACGGGAGAGACATCGGCACCGTCATTCTCCCAAATGCCCAGGTGAAGATTTTCCTGACGGCATCTGTCCGGGTACGCGCGCTTCGCCGCATGAAAGAGCTGATCGAAAAGGGCGAAGAAGTCACGTTGGAGAATGTGGAAGAAGAGATCCGTGAGCGCGATTACAGAGATTCACACCGAGAGACAGCGCCTCTGAAACAGGCAGAAGACGCCATTCTGGTTGACACCTCTTCGTTGTCCATCGAAGAGGTAGTATCTCATGTGACCGGCCTCATCCGGCCAAAAATGGAGAAAAGAGGCTGACAATATGGTCATCGTTGCCGAAACCGCCGGTTTCTGCTTCGGCGTGCAGCGCGCGGTGGAGATGGCGGAAAACACACTGAAAGATGCGGATTGTCCGGTCTATTCTCTGGGTCAGCTCGTCCATAACGACACCGTCATTCACGAATTGGAAGAACTTGGACTGCGGGTCGTGGACTCCCTTGAAGATCTTTTGGGCCTTCCGCGGGGCATCGTACTGATCCGCGCGCACGGGATCCCTCAGGAAACAGAAGAGAGGCTGACAAATGAAGGCTTCCGGGTCGTGGACGCGACCTGTCCCAGGGTGAAACACATTCAGCGTATCGTGAAAGAACGCTCGGAACTGGGAGACACGATCGTGATCGCCGGTGATCCGGAGCATCCTGAAGTGAAGTCCATCGTCGGCCGGGCAAAAGGCCGTTGTTTTGTGGTCCCGGAGCCGGAAGATTTCCTGAAACTGAAGTTCTCTAAGGAGGAACGTTTTACCGTCGTCGCTCAGACCACTTATTCCGTCAAAAAATTTCAAAAACTTCTTGCCATATTTCATGATTTTTGTTATAGTCCTTTTATTGCTGACACGATGTGCAAAGCTACCCGTGAGCGGCAGGAAGAGGCCAGGAAGATCGCAATCGAGTCCGACGTTATGATCGTGATCGGATCGCCTCGTTCCTCGAATTCACAGAAGCTTCGGGATGTCAGCAATGAGTATTGTAGTCACACTTATTTCATTCAGACAGCCGATGGCTTAAAACCAGAATGGTTCTTTGATGCGAAGACCGTGGGGATTACAGCCGGGGCATCTACCCCGAAGAAAATTTTAACGGAGGTTCAAATAGCATGTCAGAATTTGAACAAATGTTGAACGAATCGTTCAAAACGATTAAAACGGGGGAGGTCGTCAAGGGTACTGTTCTCGCGGTCAAAGAGAATGAAGTCTGTGTCAATATCGGCTATAAGCATGACGGTATCATTAAGCTCGAAGATCTGACGGCCGACGCCGCAGCCCTTCAGCCTGGCGATGAGATCGAAGCCAAGGTCGTCAAGATCAATGACGGCGACGGCAATGTCATTCTCTCCCAGAAGCGTATGCGCGTTGAGCGCGAAAGCGCAGTCCTTCAGGAAGCGCTGGAGAATCAGACAGTCCTGACCGCAACGGTCGACGAAGTTGTCAAGGGCGGCCTTACCGCTACTGTCGACGACATCAAAGTCTTCATTCCTGCCAGCCTTGTATCTGATCATTTCGAGAAGGACCTGAGCCCGTATGCCGGCCAGGAGATCAGCTTCATCGTGACTGAATATGTTCCGAAGAAGCATCGCGTCATCGGTGACCGCAAGCAGCTTCTCATCACTGAGCGCAAGGCCGCTCTGAAGTCTGTTCTGGACAATATCAACGTCGGTGATATCGTCGAAGGAACTGTGAAGAACGTCAAAGATTTCGGTGCTTTCATCGACATCGGCGGCGCGGACGGACTCCTGCACATCTCCGAGATGAGCTGGGGCCGCATCAAGAATCCCAACAGACTGTACAAGGTCGGCGATCAGGTTCGCTGCTTCGTCAAGAACATCGAAGGCGAAAAGATCGGTCTGTCTGTCAAGTTCCCGGATGAGAATCCCTGGAACAACGCGGAAGTCAAGTATGCCGTCGGCAACGTCGTGACTGGCAAGGTCGCGCGTCTGACCGATTTCGGCGCCTTTGTCGAACTGGACAATGGCATTGACGGCCTGCTGCATGTTTCCCAGATCACCCGCGAGCGTATCGAGAAGCCGGCTGACGCCCTGACCGAAGGCCAGGAAGTCACCGTCAAGGTCACCGGCCTTGATCTCGAGAACAAGAAGATCAGCCTTTCCATGAAGGCCCTTCTTCCTCGTGAGGACCGTCCTCAGCGCGGCACCCGCAACGGACACCGCAATGAAGACAATCTGACCACTGCTGACGGCACTGTCAACATCGAAGCATACATCAAGAAGATGGATGCCGAAGAAGCCAGAAAGGAAGCCGCCCTCAAGGCCGCCGAGAAGGCCGAGGCCGAGAAGGAAGCCCTTGAAGACAAGGCTGTCGAAGTGAAAGCCGAGATCGCTGAGAAGGTCGAAGAAGTGAAAGAAGCTGTTGCCGAGAAGACAGAAGCAGTCGCTGAAAAGGCTGAAGAAGTGAAGGAAGCTGTTGCCGAGAAAGTCGAAGACATCAAGGAAGCAGTTGCGGAGAAGATCGAAGAGATCAAAGAGAACTTCGAAAAGAAGGACGAATGATCCCGGC
This sequence comes from Lachnospiraceae bacterium UBA1267, assembly GCA_002308115.1. GTDB lineage: Bacteria > Bacillota > Clostridia > Lachnospirales > Lachnospiraceae > UBA1267. The sequence goes on along the minus strand of DBVJ01000078.1, from coordinate 773 downwards.
TGCATTTGAAAGAGCAGCGCGGTCCGAAAGGGCCGCGCTGTTTTTCTGTTATCGCGCCGGTTTCCATGCATCAAAAAGGTGACCGCTTATGAAGCCAGCCCTTTTGACCTGTTCGACGCGATCACCTGTTTATTTGTCTATATCATGAGAAGCGCCGCCCGTCAATAGATTTGCGAAGAAAGCGGCCAGATAGCTTTCTCCGTCCACGTCTTTTGTGCGGACAAAGCATGCACGATCGCCAAGATCCTGCCTGAAAACGGGCAGAAGAAGCCCCTTAAGCGCAGGCACGAATTCTCCGGAAGCCTTGACGTAACACGTGCTCCTCTGGGCGTTCACGCGGTTTCCGGGCGCCACGCCGCTCCCCAGCTCCTTCGGAATGATCATGTCTTCCTTCGGGAGATAATAATATTTTGAGGGCTCCGGAAGGTAATTCCGAAGCGTTCCCTGAAGGACAGGCACATGAAGAAGCACCGTTTTGTCACGAATGTCCAGACGGATCCCTGAAGGCGTTTCCAGCGATGTGCGTATCGGAAATGCAAAGGGGTAATCCGCCTGAAGGATCAGCCGGTCCGGATCGCCGGATGCGTCGGTAAAGATGCCGCACGGCTTTGTGCTTCCGGAAACGGCCTCCCAGACCCCCAGAACGCTTAACACCGTGAAAAGTCCCAGAACATCCTCCTCGTTATGCAGGAGGAGAAACCGAAGCGCGTTTTCCTCATGCGTCTTCTGCCAGTTCTGATAGACGGAGATCAGTTCCCCGCCGGAATAAACGT
>DBVJ01000068.1:171-5813 GCA_002308115.1 Lachnospiraceae bacterium UBA1267 | reverse complement strand
TCCACGATGATCTTCATGAGTTTCGGAAAATCAAGCCCCGTGAAGTCCGGCACGACGTATACCTTGAAGCCTTCCCAGCCGGTGCGCATCACACCGTCCACGTCCTCGTGCTTCAGGAACAGGGAGTAAACGCCGATGAAAATGATGATGACAAGGAGCGCCGGCATAAGGATCTTGGACATGCGTTCGATGCCCTTGTTGACGCCGAGGAAAATGATCACGGCGTTCAGCACGAGGAAGATGCCCATGTAGAGGATGGGCTCATATCCGGTGATGAAATCGGTGAAATAGCTGTCTTCCGCGGCCTTCGAGGCGCCTGTCGTCACGAAGGTCACGATGTACTTCAGGATCCAGCCGCCGATGACATTGTAATAACTCAGGATGATCACCGGGACGATGAAGGAGAAGATTCCGAGGAATCCCCAGCCCTTTTTGATGGACGAATACGCTCCAAGCGGGCTCTTCTTTGTGGAACGCCCGATCGCAATGTCGGTCGTCAGCATGACGATGCCGAGCGTGAAGGCCAGAACGATGTAGATCACGAGATAAAGGCCGCCGCCTCCGACCGCCGCGCAGCGCGGAAAACGCCACAGATTTCCGAGGCCGACTGCCGAACCTGCCGCCGCAAGCACGAAACCGATCTTACCGCTGAAGCCGCCGCTTTGCTTTTTGTCGCCTGCCATAACAGACTCCTCCTCTAAGCGAAGTTTTCAATCTTATAACATATTCTGCCGAACATTTTCAGGTAATTACAGTATAAAGCCTGTGACGTTTTCGAACAAACGTCACATCAGCCGGCAAAATGAAAAAAGAGGCGGAAAATGTTTCTTCTAAGTAGAAATTTTCGCAATGATAGACTATAATTGATAAAAGCGCATAAAAAACACAATAAAACCGACTCAAAATCTATTTTTACGAAACTTTATCTCTCTCAATATCAAAGGAGCCGTCATGATCTCAGTCAATCAGCACGTTGGTTCTCGTATCCGCCTTTACCGGCAGATGAAGCGTTATACACTTGCGGAACTTGCGGAGAAGATCCACAAAAGCAAGGCCACGCTTTCCAAATATGAAACCGGGGACATCGCGGTAGACGTGGAAACGCTCTTTGAGATCGCTGAAGCGCTCCGCGTCCGGCCGATGCAGCTTCTGGACTACGACGCCGAACCCCAGATGAAGGAACGTGTTCCGGACGGATTCTTCCCGGAGAAGCGCATCTATCTGTACTTTTTCGACGGGCGGAAGCGGAAAGTCCGCTGCTCTCTCCTGGATATCTCCCGGGAAGGCACGCCGGCCAGCGCGTCACTGTATTATGACGTGAAGGATCTGTCCCAGCCGGAAAGCTGCCGGAACCTCTATTTCGGCACGGTCGAATTCTTCGACACGGTCACCCAGTTTTCGCTGGACAGCCAGTCAAGCCGCGTGGAGAAACTCACCCTCTGCGCCGCGAATCCATTTGACCGGAGCGGCCAGGTCCTCGGCATGCTGACAGGCCTCTCCCGCTATCCCATGCTGCCCGTTTCGATCAAGTGTATCCTCTCGGACACGCCTCTTCCGGACAATGAAACGCTCCGGGAGAGCCTCATCCTCTCCCGGAGCGATTTCAAGCTGATCCGTACGCTGAACATGTTCGCGGTGGAACAGCTCAGGTAAGGCCGTTTATTTCAGGATCCCTTCGTACTCCAGCGCCGCATAGACGAGGTTCTGGATGGCTTTCCGGATCCGCGGACGGTTTTCATCCTTGTTGGCCTGCATGGCATGGACGATTGCGACTTTGTTCGTGGGATCGGCGGCCATGTAGGTGCCCAGGACGCCGCTCCAGCCGAATTCTCCGATTGGGGAAAGAGCGCCGCTTTGGGCACGGTCGATCAGCGTGCGCACCCCGAGGCCGTAGCCGTAACCCGCGCAGGCCGGGAAGACGTTCACGTAATCCTCCAGGAGGCTGCCTGTCAGACGGTTCGTGCGGATCAGGTCGACCGTGGCGCCTGCGAGGATGCGCTCCCCGTTCTCCGCAACGCCTCTGTTTGCGAGCATGGCCGTGAATTTCGCGTAATCATCAACGGTCATCACGAGGCCTGCGCCGCCGCCTTCCATGCGCGGGCCGCTGTACATCGACACATAATTCTCCCGTTCGAGATTTCCGTTCGTTCCAAGCTTGTAATGCACGCAGAGATTCCGCTCCTGTTCCGCGTTCATGTGGAAAGTCGCGGAGGTCATGCCGATGGGATCGAAAATGTATTTCTTCATGTATTCGCCGATCGTCATGCCGGTCAGCACTTCCACGAGACGCGCCAGCACGTCGTGCGCGACGCTGTAAAGCCAGTGTGTGCCGGGCTCGAACTGAAGCGGGATTTTCGCGATCACCCTTGTGAAATCCGCCAGGGTGTGGTTCGTATTCGCCTCGCTGATCCACTGCTTCATTTCCTCCGAGTCCCTGCTGTAATCAAATCCCGCGGTCATTTCGAACAGGTGACGGATACGGATCGGTTCCTTCGCCGGGACGATGCGCGTGGTGCCGACCGCGCTCTTCTCATACACCTGCATGTTTGTGAACTCCGGCAGGTACTTTGAGAGTTCGTCGTCCAGCTGGAAAAACCCGCACTCATAGAGCTGCATGGCGGCGGTCACGGTCACAGGCTTGGTCATGGAGAACATTTTATACATCGTGTCCTTCGTGATCTGGCGGCGTTCTTCCATGTTCTGCCAGCCCGTCATATAACGGTAGACAGGCTTGAAATTGACGTAGACCGCGAGGTCGTTGCCGCCGATGCCGTACTTCTGAAGGCTGTCCTGATACGCTTTCAGGTCGTCGAATGAAATGATCATGTGCTTCTCCTTTTCTTCTGTCTGTATGGGTTATTCCGCTTTGCGGTCCGAATACCGCTCGGCGATGGCCAGAAACTCTTCTTTACTCTTGATGGCGGGCGTAAATGCTTCTTTGATCCTGCGGGCTTCTTTCGCGCCGTCCCACAGAAGATCCACGATGGCCGCCGCTGCGATCTTCGCAGGCACGACGTAGGCCGCGTACTCGTTTACGATCTCGAAATCCGCGCCGTGGGGCGATCCGACCGCGCCGCCGAAATAGGGATGAATGAGCGGCATGAGGGAGGCAAGCGCGGAGGAATCCGTCGACGATCCCCGGAAGGAACCGAAGACATTTTCCGCAGCCTCCGGTCCGAGGATCGCTGTGGCGTTCCGATGATAGACTTCGCCGAGGTCTCTGCTCTGAATGCACGGGAGGTAGAAGTTGTCCTCGATGATCTCAACGCCTGCGCCGACGACCTGAGCGCCGAGCCGGATCGCCTCGTTCACGCGGCGGTTCACTTCCGTGAGCGCGGACACCGAAGCGGCACGGACGCCCATTTCCATGCGGACGTCGTCCGGGATCACGTTGCTGCTTGAGCCGCCCTTCGTAATGATAAAATGAATGCGCACATGGTCTTCTTCACGGAAGGTCACCCGAAGCGCGTTCACGTGGTTGATGGCTTCCACCGCCGCCTGAAGCGCGTTGATGCCGTCCCAGGGCGCGAGACCCGCGTGGGCTGCTTTTCCTGTGAAGCGGATGGATTTGTTGATGACCCCGTTCCAGTTGTGGCCGATCCAGGAATGCGGCGCGGGCTCGTTGCCCATCACATGGCTCATAAACACCATGTCCACGTCGTCCATGACCCCGAGACGGATGAATTCTGCCTTTCCGGTCGTGAAACGGATCTTCCCTTCGCGCACCAGTTCCTTTCGATACTCCGCCTCAACGGACTCCTCCGCAGGCACGCCGAAAAAGGTCACGTCGCCGTCGAGTTCTTTGACGAGCCCCGTCCGTGCAAGCGCAAAGGCGGTGCCGATGACCGTCGTGAGCTGCGCATGATGCCCGCAGCCATGGAACGCGCCGGTCACAGGATCCGCGCCCTTCCGGTTGGGCATCACAAGAGAGTCCAGTTCGCCCATGACGCCGATATTGATCCTTTGGGATCCGGCCGCCGATTCAGAAACCGCGGCTTCCCGCCCTTCCGCTTTCGCGCAAAGCCCCGTCAGCGCAAGCCCCGTCGTGACTGTGAGGCCGCATTTCTGAAGCTGCTCCGCCATATACGAAGAAGTCTTCACCTCATGATAGCCCGTCTCGGGTATGGACTGAAGATGTCTTCCGATCGCGATCAGTTCATCCTTCGCGTCTTCGACCGCCTGGACCGCCAGAGCCTTTAACTGTTCTTTGGTCATACCGCATCCCCCTTTTTACTCATTTTAGATGTTCCGCTTCCTCCCTGCAAGGGGCTTGGCGAAGAGTTTCCGTCAAATCTGCATTTTCGTGCAGGATTTTTACTCGCTTTTCAATTGTACGGCACAAAGAAATCTGATATGATACAAGGAGATCAGAAGGGTAAAGGACCCGTTTCATTATTTATACTCAGAAGGAGAGATGAATTCATGAAGATCCTGACTTTCGGCGAAATCATGCTTAGGCTGAAATCTCCGGGACTGGAGCGTCTGTTCCAGAGCCCCATGCTGGAGGCGACTTTCGGCGGCGGCGAGGCCAATGTGGCCGTTTCCCTGGCGAATTACGGGGACGACGTGGCGTTCCTTACGGTGCTTCCGGACAATGCCCTCACGGATGCCTGTGTGCGCGAGCTCAGAGGCCTCGGTGTGGACACCTCACGCGTTCAGAGAGGCCCCGGACGTTTCGGCATCTATTTTATTGAGACCGGCGCCAGCCAGCGCGCGAGCAAGGTCGTGTACGACCGCGCATGGTCTTCCATCGCTCAGGCAAAGCCGGGCGACATCGACTGGGACAAGGCTTACGAAGGCATTTCCTGGATGCACATCACCGGCATCACCCCCGCGATCTCCGAGAGCGCGAAGGATCTCTCCCTGGAGTCCGTGAAGGAAGCCAAGAAGCGCGGCATCACCGTTTCCTGCGACCTGAACTACAGAAAGAATCTCTGGAAGTATGGCTGCAAGGCGGCGGAAGTCATGCGAGAGCTCGCAAAATATGTCGACGTCGCGATCGCGAATGAAGAGGACGTGCAGAAGTCTCTCGAGATCACGACTGACGTCGTCGTGGAATCCGGCAAACTGGACACCGAGAAGTATAAAGCCCTCGGCGACAAGGTTCTTGCGGCCTATCCGGACATGAAAATGATTGCGATCACCCTGCGCGAGTCGCATTCGGCGGACTGGAACGGCTGGGCGGCATGCCTCAACGACCGCGAGCATTTCTATGTCAGCAAGCACTACGAGATCCGCGACATCGTGGACCGCGTGGGCGGCGGCGACAGTTTCGCAGGCGGCCTGATCCATGGTCTGAACGCCTATGAAAGCCATGCCGAGGCGCTGGAATTCGCCGTTGCGGCTTCCTGCCTCAAGCATTCGATCCCGGGCGACTTCAACCGCGTCACGAAGGACGAAGTCGAAAAACTGATGCAGGGCGACGGCTCCGGCCGCGTGCAGAGATAAAACCGGTTTTTCTTGAAAGGGTCAGCACATATGAATGAAAGACTGAGCGGCGTTCTGATGCCGATGAGTTCTCTTCCCTCCCCTTACGGGATCGGAACCATGGGCAAATGCGCCTATCAGTTTGTGGACTTTTTGAAGGCCTCCGGCCAGAAATACTGGCAGCTGCTCCCCCTCGGCCCCACCAGCTACGGCGA
>DBVJ01000068.1:0-155 GCA_002308115.1 Lachnospiraceae bacterium UBA1267 | reverse complement strand
TATTACGTGGATCTGGAATTTCTGATCCGTGACGGCCTTCTCACAAGAGAGGAAGTCGAAGCCTTCGACTGGGGCGTAAGGCCGGACCGCACCGATTACGGCATACTCTATGAGAACCGTTTCAAAGTTCTCCGGATCGCTTTCGAGCGCGGCCG
>DBVJ01000111.1:14707-23424 GCA_002308115.1 Lachnospiraceae bacterium UBA1267 | reverse complement strand
ACGATCGCCGCCATGCTGCCGATCATCATCATTTCATACCGACACGGCCTCGGCTGGGGCTTTCTGACCGGCCTGGTCTTCGGCATCATCCAGCAGCTTCTCGGGCTGGATAATCTGGGCTGGGTCACCGGCTGGATCTCCATCCTGGCAGTCATTCTTCTGGATTATGTCCTGGCTTATATGATGACCGGCCTGGGCGGCGCGTTCAGAAAGAGCGTGAAGCAGCCTTACGCGCTGATGTTCGGCGCCATTCTGGTGGGTATCGTCCGTTTCATTTTCCATGTGATCGCAGGCGCGACCGTCTGGGCGGAACTTCCGATCCCCACAGCGGCCAGCATCGTCTATTCGCTGAGCTATAACGCGACCTACATGATCCCCGAAACGATCATCACGGCCGTTGCCGCGTTCTATCTGGGCACCGTGGTGGACTTCCGCCGCGTGAACCTTGGCAATTACGAAGAAGATGACGCGCCGACAGACATCCAGTGGNNTGAAGTGGATCGCCGGGCTTCTGGTGACCATCGTCGTCATTGCGGACGTGTATCTGGTGTTCTCGCATCTTCAGGATGCCGAGACCGGCGAATTCATTTTGAGCGGTCTCAAAGAGGTCAACTGGACGCTCTTCGGCATCGTGAACGGAGCGGGATTTGTGATTGCGATCGTTCTTTACGTCCTTTCGAAGAACCTTCGGAAGAAGAAAGCCTGATCCCCAAACGTCTGTAAAACCTACGATCAAACTTAGCGGGAGCGCTGCCGTCTGTTCGATTTGACGGCACGCTCCCGTTTGATGTATAATATACTATCCAATAGTATGTTCCGGGGGAATGCTTATGAAGAAGCACCTGATAACCGCATATATGATCTCCTTCGCCCTGATCGTCATGACAGGGCTCTTCATGGGACTCGTCTCGCCTGCCTTCGCGACGGAAGACATTACGTCTTCGCATGAGGAGACGCCGGATCCCACGACCACAGAGGCGCCGACCACGACGGAAGCGCCGACGACCACGGAAGCGCCGACCACGACGGAGATTCCCAAACACCATATCTATTTCATTGAGACCGGCGCGACCGGCACCGGAAAGCTCTTGAAATCATCCGATTACCTGATGGTCACGGAGAAGAATTCCGGCATCCCGGTCTGGGAACTGGGCGGTGTCGTGGAAGAAGGCTCCATGCTCCATGTGACGAAGCTCGACCCGGAAGAGGGAATCTATTCTCTTTCCTACGTGGTGGTCTGGAAGAAAGAGAAGGAAGGCTCGGGCGACAGTCAGAAATCGGAACCGGTGACGCAGAACGCGATCCCCTTTGACTGGGTCGTGGACGGAAGCCCTATTATTTTCGAAGTCCGCACCATTATCGACGCCCGCAAGGAGTCCATGTCGATCTCGGAATCGGAGAGCATTTCCGAATCGGAAAGCATCTCGGAGTCGGAGAGCATTTCACGCTCCGAGCAGGAAGAGAAGGACAAGCTGAATCTGGAGTACGGCGGATACACGATCTTTGACGATCTGACGGACGTGCCGCTTCCTTATGATACCTTCTTTGCCGCCAGAGACACGACAAATCTCAGAAAGAGCATCAACGCGTTCTACAGCTCGACCTTCCGCGTGTTCGTCTACTTTGCTGCCAGAACGGGCTTTGACAGGGAAGAAGGCAGTTACTATGTGGACAATCCGATGACCGCGTCGCTGCTTCCGTTCAAGGTGATCAAGGACCAGGACGGAAAGCGCTATGTGGTCATGGCTGCGCCGGGCGTTTCGAAGATCCCGGGCAGTTATCAGCGGGACATCATGGTGGATCTGAGCGATTCCGCCGGCACCTACCGTGCGACCGGCTATATCGTCAGAGACCCCTTCAACGATCAGCTGATCCTTCTTGCGCTTGCAAATGAGAACGGAGAACAGGGCTTTTACGTGTACGAAGGCTCTGCAAAAGATTTCGCGCTGACGCCCTACGACGACTACGAAGCCAAAAAAGGCACACCGCAGCCGACGACCGAAACGACGGCGGAACCGACGACCGCGCCGCCCAAGAACCCCATTGAAGACAATCTGCCGATCTGGCTCATGATCATCGGCGGTGTGCTGGTCGTCATCATCGCGGCGCTCATCATCGTGTTCTTCATGTCGAAAAAGCAGCAGCAGGAAGAGGATGAACTGGATCTCACCGGTGAAGAGGAAGATCCCGAGAACGACGAAGACTTTGACGAATTCGGCGCCTATCCGGAAACGGAAAATGAAGAGGTGCCCTTCGACATTTCTTCCTACCGGAATCCGTCCGCGCCGGAAAACGCGCAGGAAGACGCGTCGTTTGAAATGAATTTCGAGGATGCCTTCCCCGATGAAGTCCGTACCGCGGTGACAAGCGCCGGCGCCGGAGAAGAGATGACTCAGGCATTTGATTTTACATTTGACTTCGGAAAAGCCCAGAATGCGGAGGAGGCGAAAACTCTTTCGGACGAAGTGACCTATGTGGATCTGTCCAGGGAAGAAGCGCCGAAGAAGCCCAAAGAGGAACTGAACGGCGAAGAGTTCGAGGAGATCCATTACGGACCGAAGGAACAGACAGGAGCGGAGGAGAAATAAATGCTCTGCGAAAAATGCGGCCAACGCGAAGCCAGCGTGAAAATACAGATCCATCTGAACGGTGAGAAGAGAACCATGAACCTTTGCGAAGAATGCAAAAAGGAACTCACCGGTGAAGACGGACAGGATCCGGATCTGGAGAAGATCCGGAGGGCGCTTCTTGGAATCTTCGGCAGCGGTCTTTTCAAAGAAATCGAGAAGAAGAGACGTGAGCTGAATCATGAGGACGAGGCCATCGACGAATCGCTTTATACCGATGCGTGCCTTTCCGCCATTGAGGCGGCCAAAGCCGTCACAAAAGAGGTGTCGGCGCCTTCCGTCGGTTCGGAACATCTGATCGCCGGTCTCTTAAAGTGCGGCGAAGGACTGGCCTACGAGATCCTTTCAGCGAACAATGTGAAATACGATGCGGTGATCGCGCTGATCCGGAAATTCCTGATCTCAAACTATTCCGTCATCGAGTATTCCGGGCATGTCTTTACGCCCATGGCGCTCAGGATCCTCGCGGAAGCGGTCCAGATCGCCAAGAAGAACCATTCTGAAAAGTGCGGCACCGAACATCTTCTGTATGCCATTTTGCGGCACCAGAATTCGAACGGCGCCCGCATCCTGAGCTCCATGTCCGCGCATGTCCAGAATCTGGCGGAAAATGTGCTCGCGGCGATCCAGACCGGACGCTTCGCCCCTGAAAATCCCGGCCCGGAAGAGAAGGGCAGCGTAAAAAAGGCGAAGAAGAGACCCCGCACGGTGGAGACACCCAATCTGGACCAGTACTCCACTGACCTTACGGAGATGGCTTATAACGGTCTCATGGATCCCGTCATCGGGCGGAAGGAAGAGACCGACCGGGTGATCCAGATCCTTTCCAGACGCACGAAGAACAATCCCTGTCTGATCGGAGAGCCGGGCGTCGGCAAGACCGCCGTGGTGGAAGGCCTTGCCGAGCGGATCGCGAACGGCGACGTCCCGGAGATCATTTTAAACAAGCGCATCGTCAGCCTGGATCTGTCCTCCATGGTCGCCGGATCGAAATACCGCGGCGAATTCGAAGAGCGCATCAAGAACGTTCTGAAGGAAGTCCAGAAGGACCGCTCCGTCATTCTGTTCATCGATGAGATCCATACCATTGTCGGCGCGGGTTCCGCGGAAGGCTCGCTGGATGCGGCAAACATCATCAAACCTGCACTGTCCAGAGGCGAGATCCAGCTCATCGGCGCGACGACCATTTCCGAATACCGCAAATATTTTGAAAAGGATGCCGCGCTGGAGCGGCGTTTCCAGCCGGTGACGGTGGAAGAGCCGGACACGGAGAAGAGCGTGGAGATTCTTCGCGGACTTCGCGCAAAATACGAAGCGCATCACAAAGTCCGTATCACCGACAAGGCGCTGGAGCAGGCGGTCACGCTGAGCCAGCGTTACATTCAGGACCGTTTCCTTCCGGACAAGGCCATCGACCTGATGGACGAGGCCGCGTCCAGGATCCGCCTACGCGCCTACAATACGCCGAAAGACAAGAAGCACCCCGGTGAGGAACTGGATGCCTGCCTGGAAGCCTATGAAGAAGCGGTTCTCCGGGGCGACCAGGAAGAGGCCGGGAAACTGGCCAGAAAGAAAGCCCGCCTCCAGAAACGCCTCGAAGAAATCAAGAAGGCTCCGGACGCGAAAGAAGATCTTCCGGAGGTCAACGAGGAAGCCATTCAGGAAGTGGTCGCCGCCTGGACGAAGATCCCGGTCACGACGCTCAAAGTTTCGGAAATGTCCCGCTTAAGGACGCTGGAAGACACCATCAAGAAGCGCATCGTCGCACAGGACGAGGCCGTCGCCGCGATCGCGAGAGCCATCCGCCGCGGCCGTGTCGGTCTGAAGGATCCCAGAAGGCCCACCGGATCGTTTTTGTTCCTCGGGCCCACGGGCGTCGGAAAGACCGAGCTTTCCAAGGCGGTCGCAGAAGCCGTGTTCGGCTCCGAGAAGAACATGATCCGTATCGACATGTCCGAATACATGGAGAAGGATTCGGTCAGCAAGTTCATCGGCTCCCCGCCCGGCTACGTCGGCTTTGAGGAAGGCGGACAGCTGTCCGAGAAAGTGCGCCGGAACCCCTACTCAGTCATCTTGTTCGACGAGATCGAGAAAGCGCACCCCGACGTGTTCAACATCCTTCTTCAGGTCCTGGACGACGGCATCATCACAGATTCCCAGGGCAGAAGAGTCGATTTCAAGAACACGGTCATCATCATGACCTCCAACATCGGTTCGGAATCGATCGTAGCGCCCAAAAACCTCGGTTTCGGGGCTCGTGAAGATGCAGGCACAGATTATCTCAGGATGAAGGAAAAGGTCATGGATGCCCTGAAACGGGCCTTTAAACCGGAGTTTCTGAACCGCATCGACGAGATCATCGTGTTCCGCATGCTGACGAAGGAACATATGTCTTCCATCGTGAAGATCATGCTGAAAGATCTCTCCGAGCGTGTCAAAGAATCCATGGGGCTCAGGCTCAGCTTTTCCGCGAAGGCCAGAGACTTCCTGACGGAGAAAGGCTACGATCCGAAGTTTGGCGCGCGCCCGCTTCGAAGGGCGATACAGACGGAAGTGGAAGACCGCCTTGCGGACGGACTTCTGTCCGGAGAATACGAACGGGGCGACCAGGTCTCGGTCTCTTCCGACCAGAACGGCCTCACGTTCAGAAAGAAGAACAAAGAAGCGCTTCCGGAGACGTAAAGCATGCCGAAGAAGACCACAGCATTTTACTGCAAAGAATGCGGATACGAGAGTGCCAAATGGCTCGGACAATGTCCGGGCTGTCAGGCATGGAACAGCTTTGTGGAAGCGCCGAAAACGATCCGGAAAGAGAGCTCGCACACGAATGGAACCGGCTACGCTCCCGCCCGTGTCTACGGGATGGACGAGGTGTCTATGGAAGAGAACCGTCGGATCACCACCGGTATGGCGGAATTCGACAGGGTCCTGGGCGGCGGCATCGTGCCAGGCTCTCTGGTCCTCATCGGCGGCGATCCGGGCATCGGAAAGTCCACGATCCTTCTGGAGATCCTGAAGAACCTGGATGCGGAAGGGCGGAAAGTCCTTTATATCTCAGGAGAAGAGAGCCTTCAGCAGGTGAAGATGCGTGCGATCCGGCTCGGCGCGGCCGAAAGCACGGTCCGGATGGCAAGCGAGACGGATCTGGATACGGTCGAACAGCTGATCCGGACTGAAAAGCCCGAAGTGGCGGTCATTGATTCCATTCAGACCATGTACCGGGAAAATGTGGACAGCGCGCCCGGTTCCGTGACGCAGGTCCGCGAGTCCACAAACGTGCTCCTCAATATCGCAAAAAGGGACCGGGTGACCATTTTCATCGTCGGCCACGTGACCAAGGAAGGCACGGTCGCCGGCCCCAGGATGCTGGAGCACATGGTGGACACCGTTCTCTATTTTGAAGGAGACCGTTTCCAGTCCTACCGTGTGATCCGTGCAGTCAAAAACCGTTTCGGCGCGACCAATGAAGTGGGCGTGTTTGAGATGACGGGAGAAGGGCTTCGCGAAGTGAAGAACCCCGCGGATTACATGCTGACGGGAAGACCGCTGGAGGCATCCGGTTCTTCGGTCACATGCGTCCTGGAAGGCACGAGACCCATGCTTCTGGAGATACAGTCTCTGGTCACGAAGACCAGTTTCGGTCTTCCGAGGCGGACTGCGGTCGGCATTGATTACAACAGGTTGAACCTGCTTCTGGCGGTCATGGAGAAAAGAGGGGGACTCACATCGCTTTCGCAGTCGGACGTTTACGTCAATCTGACCGGAGGCATGAAGGTGACGGAGCCGGCGATGGACCTTGCCATTGTCATGTCTGTCGCATCCGGCCTCTTTGACGTTCCGATCGACGAACACACCCTGGCCTTCGGCGAAGTCGGTCTGACAGGAGAACTGAGGGGCGCGTCCCAGGCGGAACAGCGGGTGAAGGAAGCCGTGAAACTGGGCTACCAAAGGATCATTTTCCCGGCAGCCAACCAGAAGGGGATCGGCAGGGAGCTTCGTAAGTACTGTATGCCGGTCCATTCTATCCGGGAAGCCATCGCGATCGTCTCTCAGCAGAAATAAAAACAGTCCGCGAAAGGCGGACTGTTTTTTGAAGCAGCTCGGACGAGAATCGAACTCGTGATTCCGCCTTGAGAGGGCGGCGTCTTAACCCCTTGACCACCGAGCCATTTTGCGTGACGTGCGCTAGTTTAGCACGAAAGATTATCTCCGTCAAGCGGAAATTGCAGATTCCCCGAAAGCCGTTTCTCATTGACATCAAAGCGGCTTGTCGGTACAATAGAGAAGTTATGAGTTCCCTGTGACAGGGGGCCCGGGATTAAACAGGAGGAATGACATGGCAATCGAGAATGTGTACGGACCCGAAGACAATGTTTTCGTCATGGATCATCCGCTGATCCAGCATAAGATCTCTCTCCTCAGAGACAAGAAGACCGGAACCAACGAGTTCCGCCAGCTGGTCGAAGAGATCGCGATGCTGATGGGCTATGAAGCGCTGCACGACCTTCCGCTGGAAGACAGGGAGATCGAGACGCCGATCGAGACCTGCATGACTCCCATGATTGCCGGCAAGAAGCTGGCGATCGTTCCGATCCTCCGCGCCGGCCTCGGCATGGTTTCCGGCATCACGGCGCTGACGCCCACCGCGAAGATCGGCCATATCGGCATGTACCGGAACGAGAAGACGCATGAGCCGGTGGAATATTTCTGCAAGCTTCCGTCTCCGATCGAACTGCGTACGATCGTCGTTCTGGATCCGATGCTGGCAACCGGCGGCTCCGGCTGCGACGCGGTAGACCTCATTAAGGCCAGAGGCGGCAGAAAGATCAAATTCGTCTGCATCATCGCCGCGCCGGAAGGCATCAAGAAACTTCATGAGCGGCATCCGGACGTGGAGATCTACATCGGACACGTGGATCGTGAACTCAACGAAAACGCGTACATTTGCCCGGGTCTCGGCGACGCCGGCGACCGGATCTTCGGTACGAAATAAAGAAAGAAGCGCTCCCTTCGGTAAAACGACAGGGAGCGCTTTTTTAAAACCACATTATTTTGTGCATTTTTTTGCTTGCAATATCCATATTTTGTGGTATATTTCTCTGGAACAGAAAACCTTTAATTCGGTACGAGATGCCGGCAAGGTGGTCATACAAGGGAGATTTCCGGGCCTTGCTGCATCCATACGGCAAGGCCCGTTTTCTGTTTACGAAGGATCTTTCCGGTCCATTTGAGAGGAAAAGATGTCTGAGAAGCTCATCATTGACGAACAGACCATGAAACGGACGCTGGCCCGGCTGTCTCACGAGATCATCGAGCAGGACCCGGACGGCGCGCCTGTCTTTCTGGTCGGCATCAAAAGAAGAGGCGTTCCGCTGGCAAAAAGGATCCGCGAGAACATTGAAAAGTTCTCGGACATCCATGTGGAACTCGGCGAGCTGGACATCACACTGTACCGCGACGACCTGACCGAACGCTATCCGGACGCCAGACTGAGCGGTTCCGACATTCCTTTTGACGTGAACGGAAAGCACATCATTCTGATCGACGACGTATTGTATACCGGACGCACCGTGAGAGCGGCCATGGACGCGCTGGTACGGCTTGGCCGTCCCGCAAGGATCCAGCTTCTTGTCATGGTGGACAGAGGCCACAGAGAGCTTCCGATCAGCGCGAACTACGTCGGGAAAAATGTTCCGACATCCAGACGCGAATTCATTTCCGTCCGGGTCGAAGAGTACGACGGGAAGAATGAAGTGGTCCTATTTACAAGGGAGTAAAGCGCAGCGCGCTTTTCTGCATTTTTAATTTATCACGGGAGGATAAAAAAATGAATTTGGTTTATGGAGTGAAAGACAGACCGAAGTTCGGCCAGTTGATCGTATTCGCTTTCCAGCAGCTTCTGGCGATACTTGCGGCGACCATCGCGGTCCCGTCCATCGTCGGCAACGGCATGAGCCAGTCCGCGGCGCTCTTCGGCGCTGGCGTCGGCACCATCGTGTACCTTCTGTTCACGAAGTTCAGAAGCCCGGTGTTCCTTGGTTCGTCCTTTGCGTTTCTGGGTTCCATGTTTGCGGCTTTCGGCGGTGCGGT
>DBVJ01000111.1:10500-14674 GCA_002308115.1 Lachnospiraceae bacterium UBA1267 | reverse complement strand
CTTGTCTATGTCGTCATCGCCCTGATCGTGAAGTTCGCAGGCGTTAAGTGGATCAACAGACTGATGCCCGCGGTCGTCATCGGACCGACCGTTGCCATCATCGGTCTTTCGCTTGCCGGCAACGCCATCGGCGATCTGATGAAGGGCAGCGTTCTGAAGGAAGTGACGGAGAAAGTCCTTGTCATCGCGGAAGACGGAACGGCCTCTATCGCAGATCAGGTCTCGCGTGTCCCGGTCGCTTCTCCCTGGATCGCGCTTCTTTGCGGCCTGGTGACCATGTTCGTCGTCATCCTCTGCTCGGTATACGGCAAGAAGATGGCGAAACTGATCCCCTTCGTGATCGGTATTGCAGCCGGTTATGCCGTCGCGGCGATCTTCACCGTGATCGGAAACACCACCGGCAACGAAGCGCTTCAGATCATCGACTTCTCTCTGTTCAAGAACATGAAGTGGGTGCCTGAGTTCGCGTTCCTTGAGGCATTCAAGGGCTTCGGCGAAGGCGGCGTCACCTGGGGTTATATCGCAACGGTCGCGGTCGCGTACATTCCGGTCGCATTCGTGGTCTTCGCAGAACACATTGCGGACCACAAGAACCTTTCGTCCATCATCGGATCGGACCTTCTGGAAGATCCCGGCCTTCACAGGACGCTTCTGGGCGACGGTGTCGGATCGATCGCCGGCGCGTTCTTCGGCGGCTGCCCNNAACACCACTTACGGCGAATCCGTCGGCTGCGTGGCCATTACGAAAAATGCATCCGTCGTCACGATTCTCTGCACCGCGGTTCTTGCCATCGCCGTTTCCTTCTTCGGACCCTTCGTGACCGCGCTGGCCACGATCCCGAGCTGCGTGATGGGCGGCGTCTGCATTACCCTGTACGGCTTCATCGCTGTCTCCGGTCTGAAGATGCTTCAGCCGGTCGATCTGAACGACAACCGGAACCTCTTCACCGCCTCTGTCATCCTGATCGCGGGTGTCGGCGGAATGGCGCTGACGATCGCTGGCAAGATCACGCTGACCGAAGTGGCGACCGCGCTGATCCTCGGCATCATCGTGAACCTGGTCGTGAATCTGGGCAGAAAGAAGAGAGAGGAAGAGAAAGCCTGAGACTGATATCAGTCGAAAGAAAACATGAAAGGTCCGTAAAGACCTGAAAAGCCCGGCGTTTCCCGAAAGGGACGCCGGGTTTTTTCATCCAGGCCAGTGCTTCATGGCGCATGGAGGCCGCCCTTCAAATTGACAAAGAGCCCGCTATGATTTATGATTCAGAGCGGAGTTTTGATCAAAATGGCAAGCTACAGAGAAGAACAGAAGAAGCAGGAAAAGAACAGGAAGATCCTTCGGATCGTCCTGCTTTCCATTCTGTTTTTCGTCATCATCGGTGTTGTGATCGCTGTTGCGATCGTTCATAAAGCCTCCTCTGAAGAGTCTTATCTTCCGATGAGCGAAGCCTCGCTTCCGACGATCACGCTTCGCTATGAAGAAGGGCATGAAACGGAACTCCACGGCTATGTCAATCAGATGGATCTTCTGGCCATGCGGGACGTGATCGTACCCTTAAGCGATGAAAAATCCATCCACGTTCGTCTGAACACCTACGGAAACAACATTTCCGAATTGTCTTACGAGGTGCGTTCGCTGGACGGTACCGCCTTTCTGGACAACGGAAGCTTCACGGAACTGAATGTGAACGAGAGCGGCGCAGCCGAACTGGACATTCGCTTCTCGGATCTTCTGGTCAGCGGAACGGAATACCATCTGATCCTTATGGTGAAAGAAGGGGAGCGCACGATCCGTTATTACACCCGTATTCTGTATGCCCGCACGAACTATGTTTCTGAACTGCTGGCGTTTTCGGACGCTTTCTCGGAAGCGACCTGCGACCGCGAAAAGGCAGACTTTATCGTTCCTTATCTGAATCCTTCCCAGGACGCGACGACTTCGGACTATTCCTATACGGACATGACGAGCAAGTATGCGGTCTTTACCTACGGAGATCTCAAGGTGGAGCGCGGAAGAGAAGTGCTTCTCCGGATCACCGAACTGGAACCGACACAGCTCTCCCTGACGTATGAATACGAGATCCGCATGAGCGCGGGCGGGCAGACCCGCGCATACAGTGTGCGGGAGTTCTTCGCGGTGCGCTACCGCCAGAAAAAGGTTTACCTTCTGGACTATCACCGGACACTGGAACAGCATTTCTCACCGGAGACCTCCACTGAAGAGAAGGGCCGTGTCCTTCTGGGATCCGGCGCGGCGCAGATTTCTGTCGCAAACTCTTCGGACAACGTCTTCACGGTCTTCGTAAAGGACCGTTCGCTCTGGTCTTATGACGCCAAGACCAATACCATGGACCTGGTCTTCAGTTTTTCGAGCGATCAGGACGCATCGAGCCGTTCCGGCTTCGACCACCACAACGTCGAAGTGGTCAAGGTCGGTGACGACGGCACCATCGACTTCATGGTTTACGGTTACATGAACCGCGGCGTCTATGAAGGCACTGTAGGCATCTGTTTCTACCGTTTCCATCCGGACAGCAACGCCATTTCCCGTCTGTTCTACATGCCGGTCAACCAGTCCGAACAGATCCTTCGGATGGATCTCGGCACGCTGGCATACGTGAACTCTGACGACGTGTGCTACCTTCGCTACGGCGACGGCATTTATTCCATCGACCTGAACTCCGGCGAGTCTGTCGAAGTGACCATCCGTGCCTACCCCGGCATGTACGCCAAGAACCGTAAGGGAAATGTCGTGGCGTGGCAGGAGGGCGAGGATCTGACTTATCCGGACCGCCTGGTCATTCTGAACATGGACACCCAGACGACGGCGGTCGTGAACGCCGAAGAGGGCGAATATATCAAGATCATGGACTTCATCGGCGACGATATCATTTATGGTTTCGGCCGAAGCGAGAACTCCGTCATATCCGCAAACATCGATATCAACCAGCTGATGTACCGCATCCTGATCGCTTCCACGGACGAGAAGCTTTCGATCCAGGAAGACTATATGGATCCGGAGTCCTTCATCCTTTCGGTCAATGTCTATGACACGCGTATCGTCATGCGGCGTGTGGTGAAGCAGAACAGCGGTGCGCTCGCGGAGATCGACCCGGAAGTGCTTCTGACGACGCAGGTCATCGACGATGATCCCGGAAAGTCCAGCGTCGCAGGCCGGGTGGATGACGAGTTCAAGAGAGAGTATTATATCCAGATCGGACGCACGACCAATTCGGATTCCCAGTTTTCCCTGCTGACGCCTCGTTTCCAGCGTTCCGACGCCAATGTGATCGCGCTGGAGCACCGGCAGACCGACGTGTATTACGTCTATGGCTATGGCCGTGTCGCAGCGGTGGAATCTGACCTGAATGTGGCCATTTCGGAAGCTTACGACCTCTTCGGATCCGTGCTGGACGCTCAGTTGAATTACATGTGGACGAGAGGCACCCGGAACCTGGTGAAGACCATCTCTATCCAGAAGTACCGGAGAGACGAGAACAATTCGACGCTTGCGGCGTCCTTAAGGGTCGTCTGCGCACAGGAAGGCATCCGGCTCACCGACCCGCAGGGAGACCTGGACCGCGGGCTGAGCCCCCTGGAGATCATTGATTCTGCCTTCGGAGAGGGTTCTGCCATCAACCTGTACGGCTGCTCGCTGTCGGAGGTCCTGTACTTCGTGAACCAGGGACACCCGGTCCTGGCCGTGACCGGAAACCGCAGCGCCGTGGTCATTACCGGCTACGACATCGACACCGTGTATTTCTTCGATCCCGGAACAAACCAGGAAGAAGAAATGCCGCTCGACGAAGGCGCGGCCTATTTTGAAGAATTGAACCGACTGTTCATATCATATAAATAAGGGGAGTAAACGATGCTGATCAGTGAAGCCCTTGGTCAGGGGAATGTGTTCTATTTTGACTGGGAGCCGGCCTTTATGGTCTGGCTTCAGACCGCGCTCGGCCCATTTGCGGAGAAAGTCTGCCCGGTTCTTTCCATGCTGGGCGAAGAGTACGTGATGATCGCGGTCTTTGCGGTCTTTTATCTGTGGCTCAACAAGGAAGCCGGCCGCTTCATCGGCACGAATTTTGTGTCCTGCCTGGTCTGGAACCCTTTCATCAAGAACATTTTCCTGCGTTTTCGTCCTTATATGGTCCACGACGGCATCCAATGCCTG
>DBVJ01000111.1:8432-10489 GCA_002308115.1 Lachnospiraceae bacterium UBA1267 | reverse complement strand
GACATCGCGGCGCAGGGCTATTCCTTCCCGAGCGGCCATTCCTGCAACGCGGCGTCCATGTATGGCGGTGTCGCGGCTTTCTTCAAAAAATGGTGGCTCTATCTTCTGGCTGCGGTCCTGATCCTTCTGGTCGGCTTCTCGCGTGTCGCGGTCGGTGTTCATTATCCGACAGACGTCCTGGCCGGTTGGGCGCTCGGCTTTCTCATCATCCTGATCGTTTCCGGGCTTCAGAAACTCATTAAAAAGAAATGGCTTCTGTTCCTTATCCTGACTGTGGCCACCCTGCCCGGCTGGTTCTTCTGCGCGTCGAACGACTTCTATACTGGTTTCGGCATTCAGACCGGATTCTTCCTCGGCATGCTGTTTGACGACAGATGGGTCCGCTTCAAAGACACCAGGAACGTCCTTTACGGCATACTGCGCGTGCTGGGCGGCATGGGCATCTATCTTGGACTGGGCGCGCTTCTGAAGCTGCCTTTCCCGAAAGAGATCCGGGAAGCCAACGACTTCGTTTCGCACCTCATCCGCGCAGGCCGTTATGCCGTGACCACCTTCACCGTTTCCGGTCTTTACCCGATGCTTTTCAATGTGATTGATAAAAAACTTGACAAAAAGAACACTTCGAAGGAAGATACAACAGAAGATGACAGAGGAGGAGACTTCAATGGATGATTTCAAGATCCTGACGATTCAGGATATCTCATGTGTGGGACAGTGCAGCATGACCGTTGCGCTGCCGATTCTTTCCGCCTGCGGACTGGAGACCGCCGTTCTGCCGAGCGCGGTGCTCTCGACGCATACTGCAGGATTTCAGGATTTCACCGTGAAGGACCTCACGGAGGAGATGCCGAAGATCATCGAACACTGGAAGAAGGAAGGCATCCGCTTCCGCGCGCTTTATACCGGTTATCTCGGAAGCGCGGAGATGATCTCTTATGTGCTTACGATCCGGAATGAACTTCTTACGGATGACGGCGTCTTCATTTTCGATCCGGCCATGGCGGACGACGGGAAACTGTATCCGGCCTTTGATGAAGCCTATGTCCGGGAAATGAAGAAACTCTGTGCTGTCGCGGACGTCGTGCTTCCGAATCTGACGGAGGCCTGCTTCCTTACCGACACGCCTTACAAGGAGGACTTTAACGGCCGCTGGGTCAACGGTCTGATCGACAGCCTGCGCGGTCTCGGCGCAAAGCAGGTGGTTCTGACCGGCGTTTCCTTTACGGACCATTCCACCGGCGTTGCCAGCTCGACCGGCGGCGCAACCTATTACTATCATCACATCAAATATGCGAAGGGCTGCCATGGCACGGGAGACGTGTACTCCAGCGCGTTCACCGGCGCTTTCATGCGCGGCATGACGCTGCATGACGCCGCGCGTGTCGCAGCGGACTTCACCGCGCGCTGCATCGGCTACACCCAGGAGAATTATCCGGATCACTGGTACGGCGTGAAGTTCGAGCCCGTACTTCCGGAACTGATCGAGAAACTGTGATCGGGCGATCCGACCGCATCAAAAAGGACCCGGCTCATCAGGCCGGGTCCTTTTCAGGTTCAGTGAAAGATCATTCCTCGTCAGGCTGATCCCAGTTGTGCCAGACATTCTGCACGTCGTCGTCCTCGTCCAGAAGATCCAGGATCCGCTGGATGCCCTTGAGGTCCGCAGGATCGGAGAGTGTGACGTAGGTCGAAGGAATCTTCGTGACTTCGGAAGAGAGCATGGGAACGTTCTCCTTCTGAAGCGCCTCGTAGACGGCCTGGAAATCATCCGGAGCGGTCAGGATCTCAAAGGAATCCTCTTCCTCCTGGAAATCCTCCGCGCCGGCGTCCAGCGCCATCATCATAAGATCGTCAGGCTCCAGCTCGCATTCCTCGCGGTCCACGATGATCTGGCCCTTGTCTTCAAACATGAAGGAAACGCAGCCGGACTGGCCCATGTTGCCGTTCCCCTTGGAGAACGCGGAACGGACCGACGCTGCGGTACGGTTGCGGTTATCGGTCAGCGTTTCGACGATGATGGCCGTTCCGCCGGGGCCGTAGCCTTCGTAGGTGATGCT
>DBVJ01000111.1:2395-8333 GCA_002308115.1 Lachnospiraceae bacterium UBA1267 | reverse complement strand
TTGAAGTTGTTCGCCGGATCGGGGCCGCCTTCTTTCACGGCAACGGCGATCTCGCGGCCGATGATCGTGAAGATCTTGCCCTTCGCGGCGTCATTTTTCTCTTTTTTGTGCTTGATATTGGCGAATTTCGAATGCCCTGACATATAAACCCCCTGTGGACCCTTTCTTCGGATCCGCTTTCGAAATACTATCACAGAGACTCCGTTTTTTCAAGTATGCCGATCGGATTGACAAATGGACCGGATTTGGCTTTAATAAAGACATCGGAAAAGCGGAGGACATCATGGAGACACAAGAGATCACATCCGTTCAGAAGAAAAAGAAGCGGATCCGGTATTACGAAGAAGGGAAGAAGGATATCCGCTACAGAGGCCCTTTGTCTTATCGCGCCTTCAAGATCCTTGGCTGGCTTTGCATCATCATCGCCCAGGTGGTCGTCTTAATGAATCTGGACATGCGGATCGACCCCTATGCCGTCGAGATCTTTGACCGTCCGGCAACGATACTGAACAGCATTTCCGCACTGTCCGTACCGTTCCTTCTGATGGCGAACTTCGCGCTGATCCTGAACGCAAGCGAAGGCTACCACCGCCAGATCATCCGCTATTTTCTGACCTTCTCCGGTGTGGCGGCGCTTTCGATCCTTCTTTATCTCCGCTACATCGTCGGCGCAGCCGAGGTCCTTCTCGGGGACCGTGCGATGGCAAGAACGCTTCTGGAGTCGACGATCGTCGAACTCCTGCCCACCGGCTACTGGGCCTTCAATCTCTTCGTCGACTTGTTTTTGTGCGCGGTTCTGATGTACTTTTTGAATTACCGGCCAAAGCATGTGTTTACCGGGAAAATGGTCATCGTGTTCCGCATGTTTTCGCTGCTCCCGATCGGCTATGAACTGGTCACGCTCATTCTGAAGATCCTGGCCATTGAAAAGAAGATCACGCTGCCTATGCTGCTGTTCCCGTTCCTTCCGGTCAAGCCTCCGATCACATTCATTGTCTTTCTGATCATGGCTTTCTTCATCAAATTCCGGGAACGCCGTTTTCTCAAGCATGGAAGAAGCCACGAGGAGTATCAGGCGTTTCTTAAGACCAACCGCAACTCTCTCCATTTCTCCACCTTCTCGGGCGTGCTTCTTGCAGTGGCGGGAACGGTGGATCTGCTCGCAGCTATTGTGATGGTGTTTTATTTCGTGATCAAAGATCCCTCGCTCATGCAGGATTTCTCCCAGACTTTCGATAAAGTATACATGCTGGGCTTCGGCAGATCCGCCACATTGCTTCTGATATCGCCGTTAATGCTGCTTTTCTCCTACACCAGAACGCATAAGAACCGTCTTCTGGATTCATTTATCCCGATCGTCAGCATTGTGATCATCGTACTGGTCTATCTCGAAGGCTTCTTCCAGTTCTTCCAGTCCATACCGATCATGATCCAGAACCTGATCGGCATGCTGCGCTGACGAAGGTCTCCGAATGTTTTTGAATGTATTTCCCTGGCATGCCCATGCCGGGGTATTTTTGTCATTTTACCGCGCCTCATTGACTTTAATGACGCTTATGATAAAATGTCACCAGTTAAAACCAAATCGATGATTCCGCGGAATCCTGGTTGGACACATCCGCGACACAAATCAGGTATACAATACCAAAGGCCAGAACGCCGGCCCCTCTGGATCCGCCGGCAAGGAGGAAAGAAATGGCAAAGCCCAGAAGAGTATTTCTGAAACTGTCCGGAGAAGCGCTCCAGGACAAGAGCACCGGCCGTTACGACCTGGAAACGGTCCGTGAAGTGGCGCGGCAGGTGCGTGAAGCAGTTCAGGAAGGCGTAGAGATCGGCATCGTGATCGGCGGCGGCAACCTCTGGCGCGGAAGAACGGGCAATGAGATCGACCGGACCAAATCCGACGAGATCGGCATGCTTGCGACCGTCATGAATTGCCTCTATGTCTCGGAAGTCTTCCGTGAGGCCGGCATGCAGACGGAGATCTTCACGCCCTTCGAGATCGGCAGGATCACGGAACTCTTCTCAAAAGACGCCGCGAACAAGGCGTTCCGGGACGGAAAGGTCCTGTTCTTCGCCGGCGGCACCGGGCATCCGTACTTTTCCACGGATACCGGCATCACGCTTCGCGCGATTGAGATGGAAGCTGATGAGATCCTTCTTGCGAAATCGATCGACGGCGTCTATGACAGCGATCCCGCAAAGAATCCTGACGCGAAGAAACTGGACCGGATCTCCATCCACGACATGGTTGAGATGAAACTCGAAGTGATCGACCGCACCGCGGCCGTCATGTGCGAGGACAATCATATGGCGCTGGCCGTATTTGACTTAAGACAGAAAAACAGCATCCGAGACGCCCTTCGAGACGAGATCCGCGGCACCCGCGTGACTCGGGATTGAGCATGGGCTCAGAAAGGAGAATTCATGGAAGATACCGTAAAAATGACAGAAGAGAGAATGCAGAAGTCTTTGGACAACCTCCTTGAGGAATTCTCGATGATCCGGGCCGGACGCGCGAACCCCAAGCTTCTGGACAAAGTGGCGGTCAGCTACTACGGACAGGAGACCCTGGTCCGCAACGTCGCCAACATTTCCGTCAAGGAAGGCCGCACCATCGTGATCCAGCCGTATGACAAATCTCTCCTCAGAGAGATCTCGAAAGCCATCCAGGCGTCCAACATCGGCATCAATCCGCAGGACGACGGCACGCTGATCCGCCTGACATTCCCGGAACTCACCGGCGACCGCCGTAAGGAACTCTCGAAGGACATCCGGAAAATGTCCGAGGAATGCAAGGTCGCGATTCGCAACATCCGCCGCGATGCCATGGACCTTGTGAAGAAGCAGGAGAAGAATTCCGAGATCACGGAGGACGACCGCAAGGATCTGGAAAACAGCCTTCAGAAGTCTACGGACAAGTTCATCAAACTGATCGACGAAGAGACCGAGAAGAAGACAAAAGAAATCATGACGGTCTGACCTATGGGCGAAGAGATCCTGAACGGGGAACAACTGATCGTTCCGGCGCACGTGGCCATCATACTGGACGGCAACGGCCGCTGGGCCAAAAAGCGCGGCCTTCCGCGCTCGATGGGGCACCGGGAGGGCTGCAAGGTGGTCGAACAGACCGTTGAGGACGCGGCCAGACTGGGCATCCGGTTTCTGACGGTGTACGGTTTTTCTACGGAGAACTGGAAGCGGTCGGACGATGAGGTGTCCGCCTTGATGCAGCTGTTCCGCTACTACATGAAGCGGCTTCTCGTGATAGCGAAAGCGAATAACGTGCGCGTTCTGTCGATCGGCGACCGGAGCCGCTTCGCGCCGGATATCATCGAAGGCATCAACGCGCTGGAGCGGGAGACCGCCATGAACACAGGCCTGACATTTGTCATTGCCGTCAATTACGGCGGGCGCGACGAGATCCGCCGTGCTGCGGTGAAGCTTGCGGAAGACGTTCGTAATGGTGTGTTGTCTCCGAAAGATATCACGGAGGAAGACATTACCCGAAGACTGGACACCAGAGGGATCCCGGATCCGGATCTTCTCATCCGGACCGGCGGGGAGATGCGGCTGTCCAACTACCTTCTTTGGCAGTGCGCCTATACGGAATTCTACGTCACGGATCTTCTCTGGCCGGACTTTGACCGGACGGAACTTGAGAAGGCCATCCGGGCCTTCAACAAAAGAGACCGCCGTTTCGGCGGCGTAAAGGAAAGCCAGAATGGATAAGAATCACATTGACAAGGGCAACCTGAAGATGCGCCTGATCTTTGCCGCGGTGATCATCGTCGTGATCGTCGGTTTCGGTATTCTGGGCGGATGGTTCTGGTTCGGTCTGATCTTCACGCTTTCCATGGTCGGACTCTGGGAATTCTATCGCGCGTTTCAGATGGAATGGTCCCCGCAAGGGATCACGGGTTATCTTCTGGGAGCCGTTTACTGGCTTTTCCTGGCGCTTGACAGACTGGACTTTCTTTTTCCGACCCTCATTGTCGGTTTCCTGGTCTTAATGGCGGTCTATGTGTTCCTGTACACGAAGACGACGCTGACCAAGGCGTTTGCCTCGTATTTCGGATTCCTCTACGCGGTCGTCATGCTGTCGTATCTTTACAGGATCCGTGTGGGAACGGACGGCATCGTTCTGATCTGGCTGGTCTTTCTGGCGCCCTGGGGCTCCGACGTCATGGCCTATTTCTTCGGATCCCTGCTCGGAAAGCACAAAATGGTCCCGCACCTCTCCAAAAACAAGACCTGGGAGGGCACCGTCGGCGGCATTTTCGGATCTGCGCTGGCAGGCTTCCTGTTCGGTCTCATCGCGGGGCAGCATTTTAATGACATTCTGACACCGATACTGGCCTGTACGGTCATCTCGATAGGCGCCGGGATCATCTCCGTCTTCGGAGACCTGTTCGCTTCCGCGATCAAACGCCAGACCGGCATCAAAGACTTCTCGAAACTGATCCCCGGCCACGGCGGGATCCTGGACCGTTTCGATTCCGTTATTTTTGTCGCGCCGTTATTCTTCTATTTGGCGCAGATCTTCATCGCACACTGATTTTTATGAGAAATATCGCCATTCTGGGAGCCACAGGCTCCATCGGAACACAGACGTTAAGCGTCGTGCGGGAGAGAGAGGACGTCAGGGTCGTCTCTCTTTCGGCTTATTCTGACGTTACGTCCATAGAAAGAGAAACCAGGGAATTCTCCCCCGAACTGGTCTGCATGGTGGATGAAAGCGCCGCGAGAGACCTTCGCCTAAAGCTTCGGGATCTTCCCGTCCGTGTCGTATCCGGCATGGAAGGCCTGGTGGAAGCGGCACTGGTATCCTCCGCGGATCTCGTGGTGGGCGCCGTGGTGGGCACCGCGGGCATTCTGCCGACCGTCGAAGCCATCAAAGCCGGAAAAGACATCGCGATCGCGAACAAGGAGACCCTGGTCTCCGCAGGGCACATCATCATGCCGCTCGTCCGCGAGAAGGGCGTAAAACTTCTCCCCGTCGATTCGGAGCATTCCGCGATCTTCCAGTGCCTCGAGGGAGAGCGGCAGAACGAACTGTCCCGCATCCTTCTGACCTGTTCCGGCGGACCGTTCCGCGGCTATACGAGAGAACAGCTCTCACAGGTCACCAAAGAACAGGCGCTCCATCACCCCAACTGGAAAATGGGGCCGAAAGTGACGATAGATTCCTCCACACTGGCCAACAAAGGTCTGGAGGTCATGGAAGCCCGCTGGCTTTTCGATACACCCTATGAGAAGATCGAGGTCGTGATCCATCCGGAGTCCGTCGTCCATTCCATGGTCGAGTTCGCCGACGGCTCCGTGAAAGCCCAGCTCGGTCTTCCGGACATGCGGACGCCGATCGCCTATGCCCTGAGCTATCCGCTTAGAAAGCCCCTTTCCGGCGGAAGACTGGATTTCGGGGAATTGCGCGCGCTTCACTTCGAAAAGCCGGATACAGCCGTTTTCAGGGCTCTCAGGCTGGCTTACGAAGCAGGAGAGCGGGGCGGCAACGCACCCACCGTTTTCAATACCGCGGACGAGTGTGCCGTAAAGGCATTTCTCGCCGGCAGGATCTCATACACGGGCATCACGGACATGATAGAAGACGCCATGTCGCGGATCCCTTACGAAGAAGCCCCTGATCTTGAAGCCATTTTTGAGACCGAGAAGGCAGTCAGGGAGGTGTTTTTATGACATTAGTCGTCAGTATCATTCTGTTCGTTCTGATCATCGGACTCCTGATCTTTCTGCATGAGTTCGGACATTATTTCGCGGCGAAGAGAAACGGCATCGGCGTAACGGAGTTCGCGATCGGCATGGGGCCGAAGCTGTTCTCCTGGCGCCGGAACGAAACGCAGTTCAGCGTACGCCTGATTCCCATCGGCGGCTACTGCCTGTTTCTGGGCGACGATTCCGGACTGGTACCGGAAGATGA
>DBVJ01000111.1:0-2363 GCA_002308115.1 Lachnospiraceae bacterium UBA1267 | reverse complement strand
ACCCATGCCTATCACGCGAAAAATGTCTGGCAGCGCATCTCTGTCGTTCTGGCCGGCCCCTTTGTCAACATGCTGGTGGCCTTTCTGTTTGCCTGCCTTCTGATCGGACTGGTCGGCGCGACAGACACGAAGATCTCGGCGGTCGCGGATAACTATCCGGCCCAGAAAGCCGGGCTTCAGGCCGGCGACGTGATCACGAAACTTGACCATACGAAGGTGCATATTTTCCAGGACATCACCCTCTACATGACCATGCATCAGGGAGAGGAACTCACGGTCGAGTATACCCGTGGAAACGAGAAGATGAAGACCACGCTGGTTCCGGAATATGACGAAGAGGAGAAACGCTATCTCATCGGCATCATGGCCTCGCCGAGACGCTCGGACCTGAACATCCTCGAAGTGGTGAAGTTCGGATGGTATGAGTTTACCTACAATGCCGGGGCGGTCATCAAGTCTCTCGGCATGCTGGTGACCGGAAAACTGTCCTTCAATGACCTTTCGGGACCGGTGGGCATCGCCGGCACAGTCAATACGATCGTGAGCGAGGTGACGGAAGACACCAAGGAGGAAGGCTTCTGGGTGACAGCCTACTGGGTCTTCATCAACATGCTGAGTTTTACGGTGCTGATCTCGGCGAACCTCGGGATCATGAACCTGCTGCCCATCCCCGGACTGGACGGCGGGAGACTCATTTTCCTCATCGTGGAGGTCTTCCGGGGAAAGCCGGTCCCGAAGAAATACGAGGGCATCGTGACGGCGGTCGGCTTCGTTCTTTTACTGCTATTGATGGCGGCAGTCTTCTTCAACGACATCCGGAAACTCATCTGGGGATAAGGGGAAGCGTTTATGTACAGAGATGAAACGAAAGAGATCCGTATCGGGGACCGTGTGATCGGTCACGGTAATCCGATCCTTATCCAGTCCATGACCAATACGCCCACGGAGGACGTTGAGGCCACGGTCTCGCAGATCCGGCGTCTTTCCGAGGCCGGATGCGAGATCATCCGGGTGACGGTCCCGACCGTCGAGGCCGCTGAAGCACTTCCGGGGATCAAGGAGAAGATCCGCATCCCGCTGGTCGCGGACATCCATTTTGATTACCGGCTGGCCGTGCTTGCGGCCCGTAACGGTGCGGACAAGATCCGCATCAACCCGGGAAACATCGGCGGCCGGGACAACATCCGGGCCGTCGTGAGCGCCTGTAAAGAGCGGGAGATCCCCATCCGCGTCGGCGTGAATTCAGGCTCTCTGGAAAAGGAACTGATCGAAAAATACGGCGGCGTCACAGCCGAAGGACTGGTAGAATCCGCGCTCGACAAAGTGCGGATGATCGAAGACGCGGATTACGACAGACTGGTCGTCAGCATCAAGTCTTCGAATGTGCTTATGTGCGTGAAGGCGCATGAGCTTCTGGCGGAAAAATGTGCCTATCCGCTCCACGTGGGCATCACGGAAGCCGGATCGGACATGCCCGGAACCGTCAAGAGTTCCATTGGCCTCGCGATGATCCTGGAACGTGGGATCGGCGATACGGTCCGGGTGTCGCTGACCGGAGATCCGGTGCAGGAAGTCCGCTGCGCGAAGGAGATCCTCAGGACCCTGGGACTTCGCAGGGGCGGCATCGAGATCGTGTCCTGCCCGACCTGCGGACGGACGAAGATCGATCTTCCGAAACTGGTCCGCGAAGTCAGTGTTCTCGTGGACAAATACCCGCATCTGAATCTCAAACTCGCAGTCATGGGCTGCGTCGTGAACGGCCCCGGAGAAGCCAGAGAAGCCGACCTGGGCATCGCGGGCGGGCTGGGGTCTGCGCTTCTCATCAAGCACGGAGAAGTGGTCGGCAAGATCGACGAGAAAGATATTGTCGGGACGCTGGACAGAGAGCTTCGGGAATGGCGGTAAATTTGCGGATCAACTTGTCAAATACAAGTCTTTCTGCTATAATTCAACAGTTTAAGCATTAACATGAGGAAGCGGACAAAGTCGCGCTTCCTGAATCATCCAGGAGGAATCAGAATAATGGGTCTTAAGGTAGAGAAACAGGAAGGAAACATGGCGCTTCTGACGATCGACGTTCCGGCCGAGGAATTTGACAAGGCAACCGAGCGTGCGTATCAGAAACAGAAGGGCAAGATCAACATTCAAGGCTTCAGAAGAGGCCATGCCCCGCGTGCGCTGATCGAGAAAATGTACGGCGAAGGCGTTTTCTTTGAAGATGCCGCGAATGAGCTGATCGAGAAGACGTATTTTGAAGCGCTGGAGTCGGAAGAGGGCAAGGCGCTCGACATTGTTTCCCGCCCTGAGATCGACGTGACCGAAATGGGCAAGGGCAAGGATTTCGTCTATACCGCCCGTGTCGC
>DBVJ01000148.1 GCA_002308115.1 Lachnospiraceae bacterium UBA1267 | reverse complement strand
TTGGAAGTCAAGGCAAAGCGTGTCGGCGGCGCGACCTATCAGGTCCCGATGGAAGTCAAGCCGGAACGCCGTCAGACTCTTGGACTTCGCTGGCTCACCTCTTTCTCCAGGAACCGCGGCGAGAAGACGATGGTCGACAAGCTTGCGGGCGAGATCATGGATGCCATGAACTCGACTGGCGGCGCTGTGAAGCGTAAAGAGGAAATGCACAGAATGGCCGACGCGAACAAGGCGTTTGCACACTACAGGTTCTGATCGTTATTCTGTAGATATGATCCGCGGGACTGCACTGAGAAGGCGCAGCACCCGCGGGTCATTCTTTTCAGACAGAACCGGAAACATTTTTTGAACGCGGCATAAGCCGCGAAAGGGGGAAACCCATGGGAACCAGACAATATCCGCTTGAGAGAACAAGGAACATCGGTATCATGGCGCATATCGATGCCGGAAAGACGACGCTTACCGAAAGGATCCTGTACTATACCGGCATCAATTACAAGATGGGCGATACCCACGAAGGCACCGCGACGATGGACTGGATGGTCGAAGAGCAGGAGCGCGGCATCACGATNNACGATCACGTCCGCCGCGACCACCTGTCACTGGACGCTCGAGAAGGAAACAAAGCCGATGCCCGGCGCACTGGAGCACAGGATCAACATCATCGACACCCCCGGCCATGTGGACTTTACCGTGGAGGTCGAGAGATCCCTCAGAGTCCTGGACGGCGCGATCGGCGTCTTCTGTGCGAAAGGCGGTGTGGAACCGCAGTCCGAGAACGTCTGGCGTCAGGCGGACACCTACCATGTTCCCCGTATTGCCTTCATTAATAAAATGGACATCATGGGCGCGAATTACTACGGCGCGGTCTCCCAGATCCGGAACCGCCTGAAGAAGAACGCGATCATGGTCCAGATCCCGATCGGAAAGGAGTCCGATTTCAGAGGGGTCATCGACCTCTTTGAGATGAAGGCCTATCTGTACACCGATGAGAAGGGCGACAAGGTCGAGGTCCGGGAGATCCCCGCAGGGCTTCAGGCGGAAGCACAGGATTGCCGCGATGAGATGATCGAGAAGATCTGCGAACTGGACGACGACCTGACCATGATGTATCTCGAAGGGGAGATCCCCGAAGAGAGCGCCATGAAGGCCGCGCTTCGCCGCGCCACCTGCGAATGCCGCGCCGTGCCGGTGCTCTGCGGTTCCGCATACCGCAACAAGGCCGTGCAGAAGCTTCTGGACGCAGTCATTGAATACATGCCGTCTCCGCTGGACATTCCGCCCGTGGATGGCGTCGATCTCAATGGAAATGAGGTCACGAGACCTTCTTCGGACGAGGCGCCGTTCTCCGCNNTTCAAGATCATGACCGACCCCTTTGTCGGAAAACTGGCTTATTTCCGTGTTTATTCCGGAAAGCTTTCCGCAGGCTCCTACGTCATGAACTCCACGAAGGGCAAGAAGGAGAGGCTTGGCCGTGTACTTCAGATGCATGCCAACAAGCGCATGGACATCGACGAAGTCTATGCCGGAGACATCGCAGCCGTGGTCGGCCTGAAGTTCACGACGACCGGCGATACGCTTTGCGATGCGGATGCCCCGGTCATTCTGGAATCCATGGAATTCCCGGAGCCGGTCATCGAGCTGGCCATCGAGCCGACCTCGAAGGCAGGGCAGCAGAAGCTGGGCGAAGCCCTGATGAAGCTTTCCGAAGAGGATCCGACATTCCGCTTCCATACGGATAATGAGACCGGCCAGACGATCATCGCCGGNNTGGGCGAACTCCATCTGGAGATCATCGTGGACAGACTGCTCCGCGAGTTCAACGTGGAAGCCAACGTCGGCAACCCGCAGGTCGCCTACAAGGAAGCCATCACCCGCGAAGTCGAGATCGATTCCCGCTACGTGAGACAGACCGGCGGACATGGCGCGTTTGCGCACTGCAAGGTGCGTTTCTCGCCGCTTCCTGCCAACCAGGAGAAATTCGAGATCGACCCGAAGGCGGACGTGCTGGTGAACGAGCCCCCGCAGATCCTCTGCGAATCCACGGTCGTGGGCGGAAACATTCCGAAAGAGTTCATTCCATCCATTGCAAAGGGCATTCAGTCGGCCATGCAGTCCGGCACATTAGGCGGCTATCCGGTGCTTGGCGTCCATGCCAACATCGTGGACGGCTCCTACCATGAAGTCGACTCCTCTGCAATGGCCTTCGAAGTCGCCGGCAGCATGGCTTTCAAAGAAGCCATGGCAAAGGCGGCCCCGGTGCTTCTGGAGCCCATCATGCGGGTGGAAGTCTCCATGCCGGAAGAGTACATGGGCAATGTCGTCGGCGATCTTCAGTCCAGAAGAGGCCGTATCGAAGGATTTGAGGACATTCCGTCCGGAAAGATGGTCCGCGCTTTCGTTCCGCTCGCCGAAATGTTCGGCTATGCGACGAACCTGAGATCCCAGACACAAGGCCGCGGAACCTACTCCATGTTCTTCGAAATGTACGAGCGGGTGCCCAAGAACGTACAGGAAAAAGTGCTGAAAGCGTATTAAGTTTTAATTTCTTGAAATAAAAAGAAATTGGCACTTGAAAAAAAACACAATCTACTATATAATACGCCCGATTGGGTAAAAACGCCGTAAGGCAAGATAATTCAGGAGGAAGAATCCAATGGCAAAAGCTAAATTTGACAGATCAAAGCCGCATTGCAATATCGGCACGATCGGCCACGTTGACCACGGCAAAACCACGCTGACCGCAGCGATCACGAGAGTTCTCGCAGAGCGCGTCGCCGGCAACGTTAAGACAGATTTCGATCAGATCGACAAGGCTCCGGAAGAGAGAGAAAGAGGCATCACCATCTCCACCGCCCACGTCGAATATGAGACCCCGAACAGACACTATGCGCACGTTGACTGCC
>DBVJ01000115.1:3718-4208 GCA_002308115.1 Lachnospiraceae bacterium UBA1267 | reverse complement strand
CCGCAGACGTCATAGACGACCTTCAGGTAGGCGGCGGTATAGAGTCCGCCCGGGCTGTCCCCAATCACCACTTCCGCCCCGCGCTCCCGGAGCAGCCGGACCAGTGCGCAGACGACCGCCGGATGCGGTGTGGCGGCGCTTTCAGGCTTCATGGCCGTGACCAGATTCACTTTGATGCCGACCGTCATCCCAGGCTTTACAAAGTCCAGTCCGCCGATCGGAAGAAGCGCGGCGCGGAGGGCGTTTTCCACGCGCTCTTCGTCATAGTCTTCGCATGCAATGATTGAAACGTCGTATTGATCCATAGATCCTTCTTCGGCAATGAGGCTTGCTGCCCCGGCCGTTAATTTCATAAAAGAATATTGTACCACGAAAAGCCATTTACGCCAACGTAGGCGCCCGTAAAAAAAGCGCCGACATTTTGCGCCCGGGAATCGTATGATATATAGAAGGGCATTTTATGCCTTTCGGCAAATCATGATACATTTTC
>DBVJ01000115.1:0-3654 GCA_002308115.1 Lachnospiraceae bacterium UBA1267 | reverse complement strand
CTGACTTCCTGCGGCAGGCCTTTGGCCGCCAAAGCGGCAAATCTTTCCGAGAAATACGAACGGACCGCCACGGATCCCGGGGCGGTGACTTCAGATTTCACGAAGGCTTTTTCCGACTTCTCCTTCAGACTGTTCTCCGAGTCGGTTGGGGCTTCGGAAGGCAACAAACTGATCTCTCCGCTCTCGGCCATGCTCTGCCTGTCTCTCATCGCGAACGGTGCGGAGGGCGAGACTCTGTCGGAAATGNNGCGCGACCCTGGCGGAAATGGAATCCGTCCTCGGCCTGCCGGTCGGCGAGCTGAACAAAGCGCTCTACGCCTATACGAAAGGCCTCGTGAACGAGAAGGATTCCAAGATGGAGCTTGCAAACTCCGTCTGGTTCAGGAATACCGACGCGCTCGAGGTGAAAGAATCGTTCCTTCAGACCCTGGCGGACTGGTATCAAGCCGAGGCTTACGGCGCGCCCTTTGACGAGAGCACCCGGAAAGACCTGGACGAATGGGTCTCCGAGCACACCGACGGCATGATTCAGAAAATGCTGGACGAGCCGATCGATCCGACCGTCATGATGTATCTCGTGAACGCGCTGGTCTTCGACGCCAAGTGGGCGAAGGCTTATGAGAAGGAAGACGTCGACACCTGGCTTTTCACTTCCCAAAACGGCCGGAAGAACGAAGTACAGGGTCTGTTCTCCGACGAGTCCGTCTACCTCAGCGCGGAGGGCGTCAAAGGCGTCGCCAAGCTGTACAAAAATGCGGGCTATTTCTTTGTCGGTCTCCTTCCGGAGGATGAGAAGAAGGATCTCGGCACATTTATTTCGGAACTGAACGGAAATATGTGGCAGGAACTCTGGATGAGCCGCACAAGCGAGCGCGTCGAGACCATGATCCCGGAATTCAAGATCGAGGACAAGACCGAACTCACGGACATTCTGAACGATCTGGGCATGAAGAAAATGTTCTCCCTTGACGCCGAGTTCCTGCCCATGGCCTCGTACAACAAGGAAAGCCTCTATTGCAGCGCGGTCGTCCAGAAAGTTTATCTGGAACTGGACCGCCACGGCACAAAGGCCGCCGCGGTCACCTGGGGATCCATGGACACAAAGTCTGCCATGCCGGTGGAGCCGAAGAAGGTCTATCTGGACCGTCCCTTCGTGTACATGATCGTGGATGCAAAATACGGCCTGCCGCTCTTTGTGGGAAGTGTCGAAGAGCTGTAAGTAAAGCCGCACGAGAAGAGGGGCGCGCCTCAGAGCGCCCCTCTTTTTCTGTGTTTCGTTGTCGACGGGATCAAAGAGCCGCTTAGGATTTCTTCACAGGCAGTGAGACCGTGAACCGGACCTTTCCGTCCTCACAGCTCACCCCGATGTTCCCGCCGTGCTTCACGGCGACCGCTTTCGCAATGGACAGGCCGAGCCCGTAATGCTGCCCTTCGTCGGTCCGCGCCTCGTCGACCCGGTAAAAACGGTCGAACAAGTGCTCCATTTTCTCGGGCGGGATCGCCTCTCCTTCGTTGGAGACGATGAGCTGGGCCGAATGCGGCTGCTTCTTCAGGGAAATGTCGACGCCGTCCCCGGTCGAATGCCGGACCGCATTGTCCAGAAGCACCGAGACCAGCTGCTGAAGCTGTGTCTGATTGCCGGTGACGCGGATGCCTTCCTCGATCTCGTCACGGATCGTCTTCCCCTGATCAAAGGCCAGGCTCTCGAAGGCCAGCACTTCTCCGGTCACGACGCGGGAGAGATCCAGTTCTTCCATGGGCGTTTCCGCGCTTTCTGCGCGCGAAAGATCCAGAAGCTGCCTCACCAGCTCGCCCATCCGCTCATTTTCATACTGGATGTTGGCAAGCCATTCATTGTCCGGAAGCTCTCTGGCAAGCATCTCCGCATTGGCGCCGATGACCGCCACCGGGGTCTTCAGTTCATGGCTCGCGTCGGAAATGAACTGCTTCTGCTGCCGGTCGTTCTCTTCCAGGGGGCGGATGATCCGCTTCGAGAGCGCCAGAGACAGGAAGAACAGCACGACGATCGCCGCTCCGCCGATGATCAGCACGTTCCGAAGCATCATATTCATCCGGGTCTCCGTCACGGTGTCATCCATGAAAGCCACCAGCGTGTAGCCGTTCTTCGCGCTCACGAGATAGCTGAGACTCCCGGTCCTGCCCTGCTTCT
This sequence comes from Lachnospiraceae bacterium UBA1267, assembly GCA_002308115.1. GTDB lineage: Bacteria > Bacillota > Clostridia > Lachnospirales > Lachnospiraceae > UBA1267. The sequence continues at coordinate 1,484 of DBVJ01000115.1, read as the reverse complement.
TTCCGCCTGCGATCAGCTCTTTCGCGAGACTGACCAGCTCGTCCTTCTCATAGACCGCACGCTCGCCGTTCTCGACCGAAAGCACCGTACCGTCCTCTCCTAACGCGACCGCGTAGAAAACGGCCAGCTGATAGTCCCTTCTGTCGTCGATCGGGGGTTTTGCGGGATCCTTTCCGTGGTCCGGCATATTTTCATCGTCCGGCCTCGGCCCGAACTCATCCGGACTGCCCTGTTCCCCTTCGAGCCGGTAGGTCTCTGAAAAGCGTTCCAGCATGCCGCGGTTCTTCTGACGGATCTCCTGCCAGCTTGCGAACATGATCACGAATAATGTGACCGCGAACAGCAGGATGAGGGAGATCATGATCGATAATATGATCTTGTTTCTGGAGCGGTTAAACATCTTTTTCCCTCAATTCATATCCCAGGCCGCGTACTGCCTTGATCTCCACCTTTGAGCCGACAAAGGCCAGTTTCTTGCGCGTAAAGGACATGTAGACCTCCACGTTGTTGTATTCCGCTTCGCTTTCGAAGCCCCAGATCTTGACGGCCAGCTGCTCCCGTGTCAGGATCTGGTTCTGATTCGTGAACATGTATTCCAGGATGCGAAGTTCCTTTTCGCCCAGCCGCACGCTCTGTCCCGTCGCAGCGCAAGTCAGCGTTGCTTTGGCCGTATCCAGCGAAAGATCGCCGTACTTCAGGCTTCCGTCCTGAAAACCGGGGTTCCGGCGGGCAAGCGCCCTGAGCCTGGCCAGAAGCTCCTTGGTCTGGAAGGGTTTCGTGAGATAATCGTCCGCCCCGCTGTCCAGACCCGTGATCTTGTCGTCCAGCTGGCTCTTGGCCGTCAGCATCAGTATCGGTATGGCGATGCCTTCTTTTCTGGCTCTTCTCGCGACCTCGAAGCCGTTCATCTCAGGCATCATGACGTCCAAGACTGCCATGTCGTAGACGCCGCTTTCAAGGGCCGCAAGCGCCGATGCGCCTTCCGGTACATGATCCACGTCATATTTTTCCTGCTTCAGAAGCGCCACGAGCGCTGAAGCCATTCTTTTCTCATCTTCCGCCAACAGGATCCGCATGCTTCACCGCCTTACGAAGGGATCATCACTGAAAACTGTGATCGTTCATTGTCTTACAATATTATGATACCAAAATAGATTGAAAACAGATTGAAGGTCTGATCACATACCGGTTTTATTATATAATAACGTCTTCCGCCTGGCAAACGACAAAAAGCCCCGGAATCTCGCGATCCCGGGGCTTTCTGCGGTCCGTTTCTTATTTGTTGACGATGGATTTCGCAAACTCTTTGACCGCCGCAGCCGACTTTGTCCTTCCGTTATGACGGTTTACAGTGCCGCTGCGACAGCGTTCCGGACTTCCTTCATGTCCACCGTGGGCTCAAATCTGGCAACGACCTTGCCTTCGCGGTCCACGAGGAACTTGGTGAAGTTCCAGCCAATGTAGGTCTTGTCGCCGTATTTCTT
>DBVJ01000107.1 GCA_002308115.1 Lachnospiraceae bacterium UBA1267 | reverse complement strand
CCGACGCCGGGCGTGGAGATGACGTCGATATTCTCCTTGTGGGCCTGAATGATCTCGCGGACGATGGAAAGCCCGAGACCTGTGCCCTTCTTGTCCTTGCCGCGGGACTGGTCGATCTTGTAGAAGCGGGTCCAGATCTTGGGCAGGTTCTCTTTCTCGATGCCGATGCCGTGGTCGCGCACGGACACGAAGACCTTTTCCCCGGCAAGGTGGGAGACGATGTCGATCGTACTGTCATTTTCGGAGAACTTGATGGCGTTGTCGATGAGGTTGTGGAGCACCTGCCCGACGCGGTCGCGGTCCGCGTTGACCGGAACGGTCTCGGACTCGAAGGTCACGTCGAAACTGAGTTCCTTCTCCTCGACGCGTCCCTCAAAGGCCGGCAGAACCTCCATAACCAGTTCTCTGAGGTCGAAGTCGGAGCGGTGGAGGATGATGCCTTTCTCAAGCTGCGTGAGGTCCAGAAGGCCATTTGCGAGCGTTGTGAGGCGGTCCACTTCGGACAGTACGACGTCCAGATAATGGCTCTGCGCCTCGGGCGGGATGGTCCCGTCCTGGATGGCGCCGATATAGCCCTTGATCGAGGTGAGCGGCGAGCGGAAATCGTGGGAAATGTTCGCGAGGAATTTCTTCTGGTCCTCGGAAGCCGTCCCGACCTGGCGCGCAAGGTCCTTTTCGATCTCTGCGAGTTCGCCGATCTCATCGCGGCGCCTGAGGGTCAGGGGATAATTCAGGTTTCCGTTGGCATACTCATGGCCGGCCTTGGCCGTCTTCTGAACGGCGCCCACGGTGAAGACGCTTTCCAGAATCAGTACGACGGCCAGAAGAAGCAGCATGATTCCATAGATGATGTAACTGAAGAGCTGCCATTGATTGACGATCTGCCAGAGTCTGGAAGCCGGACAGTGGATCAGCACATAACCGTTCAGTGTAATGTCTGTGGTGATCGGGGCGAAGACCGTGAGTGTGCCTTCCGGCTGAGTCCCGAAAAATGTGCCGGTCAGATAGAAAGTGTGCTGTTCGGTGAGAGAGAAGCCCGGTATGGCTTCCGGGGCGGCGGTGGGGCCGGCGGATGCGTACACTTTTCCGGCCACGTCCACGATCCAGATGTCTGCATCGTTCAGGGAGGCCATGAGATTCAGCGCTTCCTGGCTGTTCGGCCGGCGGATGAGCTCGGAACGCGCGATCAGAACGGCTTCCTTATGCAGCGAAGTTGCGGTCTGGCTAAGCGCCTGCCGGTAGGCCAGGACCCCCATGGCGGTCAGCCCTAAAAAGCCGAGGATCGCCACGGCGAAAAAGATGATCAGAAGTTTTGTTCTTAGTTTCAGGCTCATCACTTCAATGAAAACTTGTATCCCACGCCCCAGACGGTCAGGATCGCCCAGCTCTCATGGTCGTGGATCTTCTCGCGGATCCGCTTGACGTGAACGTCCACGGTGCGTGTGTCGCCGGCGTATTCATAGCCCCAGATGCGGTCCAGAAGCTGCTCGCGCGTGAAGACGCGGTTGGGGGAACTTGCCAGGAAGTACAGAAGCTCCAGCTCTTTCGGCGGCATTTCGATCCGCTCTCCGTCGCAGAGCACTTCATAGTTGGACAGGTTGACGGACAGTCCGGGGTAGGTCACGATCTTCGAGGGCTCCTGCTCCTCGGTTTTTGCGCCGGCCGTCTTCGCGTGACGTCTCAGGATCGCCTTAACGCGGGCAACCAGTTCCTTGGAATCGAAAGGTTTCACCATGTAGTCGTCCGCGCCCAGCTCCAGTCCGAGAACTTTGTCAAAGACTTCGCCTTTCGCGGAGAGCATGATGACCGGGCAGTCCGACCGTTTCCGGACTTCCCGCAAAACCTGATAGCCGTCCATGCCGGGCAGCATGATGTCCAGCACCATGGCGTCCGGGGCAAACTCGCCAAACACCGACAGGGCATGCTCCCCGTCCGGTGCGATGCGTGTCTCATAACACTCTTTGATGAGGTAGAGGGAAATGAGCTCGGCAATGTGTTCATCGTCGTCTACGATCAGGACTTTCTGCTTGTCTGCCATCTGATTCTCCTTACTTAAACTCTGCGATGGTGACGCCGGAATCACCTTCTCCGATGGTTCCGAGGCGGTAGGACTTAATGTATACGGACTGTTTTAGGAGCCGCTGGACCGCGTTCCTTAAGGCGCCCGTCCCGCGGCCGTGCACGATACGGACCGTCTTCAGGTGCGAAAGGTAGGCGTCATCCAGATATTTTTCAAGGGCGGCGGAGGCGTCGTCCTGGTTCATGCCGATGAGGTTGATCTCCGGAGAGATCGTCGCAGCCTTTCCGAATTCTCCGGAGGAAGCGGAAGCGCGGGGCGCTTTCTTTCCGCTGTCCTTCGCGTTCTGATCCTCCAGTTTCTCGAGATCGGAGACTTTGAACTGGCTCCGAAGGATACCGACCTGCACATAGAGCTCGCCTCTGGCATCCGGCGCGGTGGAGACGATGCCCTGGACCCCTAAAGGAAGCACCAGGACTTTGTCGCCCGGTTTCAGTTCCTTCGATTCGGCGGAAGCCTTTTTGACAGGCTCCTTCACGGCGTCTTTCGGCAGCGTGTCTTGGATCATCTCACGTGTCTTTGTGCGGTGCTGCTCGAGTTCACGGACGTCCTTGCCCTGACGGTTCATGGCGCGGATGGTTTCATCGAGCTGCGCTTTGGCTTTCTGCAGCATGTCCTGTGCTTCGCGCCGTGCGTCCGCCAGGATCTTCTGACGCTTTTCTTCGGTCTTGGCTTCTTCGGCGCTGAGACTCTCGCGAAGCCGGTTCGCTTCGGCCTTCAGCTGCCCGATCTTGGACTTCTCCCGGTCCATTTTCCGCTTGGAGTCGTTCAGATCGCGGATCACGTCTTCGAAAGCGACGGAATCCTGATCCATGCTGCGCTGGGCCTCTTCGATGATCGCCGGATCCAGCCCGAGACGGCGGGAGATCGCGAAGGCATTGGACTTGCCGGGAATGCCGATGAGCAGTTTGTACGTGGGGGAGAGCGTGCCGATGTCAAATTCGCAGGAGGCGTTCTCCACACCTTCCGTGGTGAGCGCGAAAAGCTTCAGCTCGGAATAATGTGTGGTTGCCATCGAGCGTGCGCCGCGTGCCCGTAAAGCTTTCAGAATGGCAATGGCCAGATTCGCGCCTTCTTCCGGATCGGTACCCGCACAGAGTTCGTCCAGAAGAACCAGAGAATCCTCGTCCGCTTTCCGAAGAATGGACGTCAGATTCTTCATATGGGAAGAAAATGTCGACAGGCTCTGCTCGATGGACTGCTCGTCACCGATGTCCGCATAGACCTCTTCGAAATGTCCGAGCTTCGACCCTTCGGATGCCGGTATATGAAGACCTGCCTGGCCCATCAGCGTGAGAAGCCCGACTGTCTTCAGAGAGACGGTCTTGCCGCCGGTGTTCGGACCGGTCACGATCAGCGTATCAAATGTCTCCCCGAGCCGGACGTCGATCGGAACCGCCGTCTTTGGGTCCAGTAGAGGATGCCGCGCCTGACGGAGTTCCAGGACGTGATTGTCCGTGAAAGCCGGCCGGACCGCGTTCATTTCCTTTGCGAGGGCAGCCTTTCCAAACACAAAATCGAGGTGGGAGAGGATGGAGAGATCGGTTCGAAGCGCGTCTTCGCGGCCTGCGGCTTCCGCGGACAGATTTGCGAGGACTGCTTCGATTTCCTTCCGCTCGGCAATCTCCAGTTCACGGATCTCGTTGTTGAGTTTCACCACGGCGAGCGGCTCGATGAAGACGGTGGAACCGGAGGATGATTCGTCGTGGATCATGCCGGGGACTTGTCCGCGGAATTCGTTCTTGACCGGCAGACAGTAGCGGCCGTTCCGCATGGTGATCACATGGCCCTGAAGCCAGGAACCCTGGGAGACCACGAGGCGGTTCAGTTCGTCCCGCACCTTGCTCTGCGCATTCTTCATACGCCGGCGCACAGAGAGAAGACCCGAGGAGGCGTCGTCGGCCATTTCCTCCTCTGAAAGAATACAGCGGTCGATCTCCCGGTAAAATGAAGACGCGGGATCGAGCGCGTTGAAATAATCGGTCAGAGAATCGCGGAAACCTTCTTCGGGAGCCTCTGAAACGGCTTTCTTACGGCTTCCGTTGTCATTCGCGGCATTGCCATAGGCTTTGACACGCTCCGCGGTTCTTAAGAGCATGGCGACAGAAAGCAGTTCAGGCATGGAGAGAGAAGCCTGTACGCGGAGTCTCGCCAGGGATTCACGAATGTCCCGCGCGCCGGAAGCCGAGAAACTGCCGTAACGATAGATCCTTGAAAGCGCGTCTTCCGTTTCCTGCTGCGCGTCACGGACGTCGTAGACGGTTGCGAGAGGCGTGAGAAGCCGTGCTTCTTTCTTCCCGAGGGGAGTCAGACATTTTTCCTCCAGCCGCGCGATGATCTTGTCAAATTCAAGTGTTTTCAGCACTTTGTGATTCATAACCGTGTTTCCGCCTCCATAGATATTCAGATTATAACTTGAAAGCACTGTTGTTTCAAGGGGTTCAAAACGCGCCCGGAAGCCGCGTAAGTCTCAAGTGACGCATCTCTGAGATCGTTTTTTCGAGTTCACACAATCTTCACAAAAAGAATTAGCACTCACTATTGACGAGTGCTAACAATCGTGCTATAACAAGGCCGAAGGTTGAAGGAAGAACCGAAAGGTCCTCACCGATACCCGAAAAATAAAACGAACGTCCCTTGCGGGCGAGTGCATTATGGAGGTGCTATTATGTTATTTGTTCCGAGTATTTTTGGTCATGATGTGGATGACTGGATGGATGATTTCGACAGAGATTTCTGGACCGATAAGAAGAACCCGCTGTACGGCAAGCATGCCGACCGTCTCATGAAGACCGACGTCAGAGAACTCGATGACGGCTATGAAGTCGACGTGGAGCTGCCGGGCTTCAAGAAAGAAGAGATCAAGCTGAGTCTGGAGAAAGGCAACCTGACGATCTCCGCACAGAAGGGTCTTCAGAAGGAAGAGACCGACAAGAAGAGCGGCAAGGTCATCAGAAAAGAGCGTTACGAAGGCAACCTGACCAGAAGCTTCTATGTCGGTGAGAATCTCGACAAGGAAGACATCAAGGCAAAGTATGAAAATGGTGTGCTGAGCCTTGTGATCCCGAAGAAGGCGCCGAAGGCCGAAACGACGGAAGACCATTACATCGCCATCGAATAAACCGATGAGAAGTCGTCTGGCCGCGATCTGACAATTGAACACAGGATATTGCCCCGCCGGTCACGAGTTGACCGGCGGGGTTTTCGTGAACACTTTTTGAATTCTGCGCCCCGGCTCTACTCATTATGCCGGAATTATGCTATGATTCCGGCGTGCTGATCCTAAAAGACATCCGAAAAACGTATAAGACCGGAACATTGGTCACGAAGGCTCTCGACAGCGTGAGCCTTTCTTTCCGTGACAATGAATTCGTGGCGATCCTGGGTCCTTCAGGCTCCGGCAAGACCACGCTTCTCAATATCATCGGCGGTCTGGACCGCTATGAGTCGGGCGAACTCATTATCAACGGCGTCTCGACCCGAAAGTACCGCGACCGGGACTGGGACAGCTACCGGAACCGCACCATCGGCTTCGTATTCCAGAGTTACAACCTGATTCCGCACCAAAGCGTTCTGGCCAACGTTGAGCTGGCCCTCACGATCAGCGGCGTTTCCAGAAAGGAACGGAAGAAACGTGCCGTCAACGCGCTCCGGCAGGTCGGCCTCGGCGACCAGATCCATAAGCGCCCCAACCAGCTCTCCGGCGGACAGATGCAGCGCGTGGCCATTGCACGCGCACTGGTCAACGACCCGGACATTCTTCTTGCGGACGAACCCACCGGCGCATTGGACTCCGAAACAAGCATTCAGGTCATGGACCTTCTCCGGGAGGTCGCGGATACGCGTCTGGTCATCATGGTCACCCACAACCCGGAACTGGCCGAAATGTATGCCAACCGGATCGTGAGCCTGAAGGACGGCCGCATCATCGGTGACACGAATCCCTGCGAACCGGAGGAAAGCGCTCCGCCGGTCCATAAGAATCTCGGCCGGGCGCGCATGAGCTTCTTTACCGCCCTGGGATTGAGTTTCAAGAACCTTCTGACCAAGTATGCCCGTACCGTTCTGGTCGCTTTCGCGGGATCGATCGGCATTACAGGCATCGCGTTGATCCTTTCATTATCTAACGGTGTCAACAATTACATAGATTCCATCGAGTCGGACGTCAGTTCCGAGTATCCATTGGCGATCACAGGCTCCACGGTCAATATGGCCGCGCTTCTGGATTCCTCCGGAGGCCAGGGGACAGAAGGCGAAGTGACGGAGCGGAAGACCGTCACGGAGCTGTTCTCCAAGGTGGAGACCAATGACCTGAAGGCGTTGAAAGCCTGGCTGGACGGAGAGAAAGATCCCCTCGGGAATAATGCGCGCGCCATCGAATATGGTTACGCGATCACGCCTCAGATCTTCCGGCTGGACCGCCTTCCAAACGGCACGGAGAAATACCGGCAGGTGAACCCGGACCAGACCATGTCTGCCCTCGGCATTGACATTGGTATCTCCGGCTATATGGATTCCGCGCTGTATTCGATGGACGTGTTTTCTGCGCTGCCGTCGGAACGGAGTCTTTACGAAGATAAATACGAAGTCATGGCAGGTCACTGGCCGGAAACGCCTTATGAGTGTGTGCTCGTGGTTTCCGGGACCGGACGTGTGGCAGATATTGTGTTGTTCGCCCTCGGCATGAAGGACTACAGCATCTTCGAAGACATCGTGAAGCATTATCTTGCCGGAGAAACAGCGGAATCCAGCGAGGAGATCCTGCATTTTCAGTATACGGATTTCGTGGGGAGGTGCTTCAAACTGCTGCCTTCGGCCGACTATTACGCCTATGATGAAGAGTACCGGATCTGGACCGATCAGCGGGAAAATGAGTCGTATATGCTTCAGAAGATCCGGGAAGCCCGGACACTTCAGGTCGTAGGCGTGGTACAGCAGAAGGAAGGCGCCTCGGAGCTCCTGTCGCCCGGCATTCTATATGACGCTTCGCTGATCGGCGAACTCCGAAGCATGGCCGCTCAATCCAGGATCGTCCGGTCGCAGATGGCTTCAACGGAAGTGGACGTGATCACCGGAAAGCCTTTCGGGACCGTCGACCGCGGAACGCTTGATTTCATGAGTCTTTTTACTTTCGATGAAAAGGCGCTGATGGAAGCGTTTCAGTTTGACCCGGAAAAACTGACCTTTGATTTCTCCGGGCTGGATTTCTCAGGGATCACCAACCGGTTTTCCTTTGACCGCCTGGCCGCGATGGCCCGTAAGGCCATGGAACAGCAGGCTTTCACAGAGAAAGAGATCGAGGAGTTCGTGGATTCCCTGGAGCTTTCGGAGGTGCCGGAACGTGCGCGGAAGCTGCTTTCGGACGCCATGCAGGCTTTCGTCAGTTTTGTGAATGACAATCCGCGTTACGACTGGGAGACCCTCACGGACGAAGAGGCGTGGAGCAAGGCCATCGACGAATTCCTGGAAACAGAGGAAGCCGCGAATCTGATCGAAGAGTTTTCTCTTGAAGCCGCAAACGCGGAGAAGGTCACGGAGAAACTGGCTGCGGCCTGGGGAGAGATGGGCAATCGTCTCCGGAATGCCATGAATCAGGTCATGCGCCAGCTGGCTGGAGAGATCCAGACCACTATGGTGACAGAGATCGGATCCGCCATGAAAGAAGCCATGGAAGCTTTGGCGACCCAGATGCCCGACGCCATTTCGGTCGACACGGAAAAACTCCAGCATGTGCTGAATTTCAATCTGACGCAGGATGAACTGGCAACGCTGATGGCATCTCTGATGTCCAGCGCGATCACAAGCTATGACGGCAACTTGAAGAAGCTGGGCTGGCAGGACGAGGCATCGCCCTCCCGGATCACCATTTATCCCTTTGACTTTGAGACCAAAGCAGAGATCAAAGCCGCCATCGACGGCTACAACAAGCAGATGGCGGACGAAGGAGCGGACGACAAGGTCATTGCCTATACCGATATCGTCGGAACGCTCATGAGTTCTGTTGAAACGATCATCGACGTGATCAGCTATGTCCTGATCGGCTTCGTCGC
>DBVJ01000093.1:4160-4369 GCA_002308115.1 Lachnospiraceae bacterium UBA1267 | reverse complement strand
CGCTTGCGCGTACTTTAGGAGAAGGTAAAACGGGTCGCGTTGCGACCCGTCCCTCAGCCGCATACGCGGCTTCGGGACTTTTCCCGGCCCCTGCGCCCGCGCCTCTATGCGAGCATAGGCGCGGGGCTCAGGACCCGGGACGTTTTGCCACTTGGCGCGGGGCGGCAATTTGTTTAACAATTTCGTAACAATTCTCTTTACAAATCTGT
>DBVJ01000093.1:3735-4051 GCA_002308115.1 Lachnospiraceae bacterium UBA1267 | reverse complement strand
GCGCTCGGCGTTCTCGCAGCTGCAGTCATGGCGGACGAGGACGTAACGGTCCGGAATCTTCCGCAGGTGGACGACGTTCGCAACCTGATCGAGGCGATCAAGGATACGGGTGCGAAGATCACGCGGATCTCTCCGCATGACATTCGCATCAATGGCGCTTCCATCCGTAACTATGTCGTCGATAATGACCATATCCGTCAGATGCGCGCAGGGTATTATCTCCTGGGCGCTTTCTTGGGCAAGTACCGCTATGCGGAAGTCGCGCTTCCGGGCGGCTGCACGATTGGCAGCCGGCCGATCGACCAGCACATCAAGG
>DBVJ01000093.1:0-3577 GCA_002308115.1 Lachnospiraceae bacterium UBA1267 | reverse complement strand
AACTTCCTGAACAGTATGGGCGCGCGCATCAGAGGCGCCGGCATGGACGTGATCCGTATCGAGGGTGTCCGTAAGCTGCATGGCAGCGATTACGCCGTCATCCCGGATCAGATCGAAGCCGGTACTTTTATGGCGATGGCCGCGGCGACACACGGCGACATCCTCGTCCGCAACGTCATTCCGAAGCACTTGGAGTGCATTTCTTTAAAGCTTCGCGAAATCGGATGCGAAGTTCGGAGTTATGACGATGCGGTCAGAGTCATCGCCCCCGAAAAGCTGCTGCCGACCAGAGTGCGTACCTATCCGTATCCGGGGTTCCCGACGGACATGCAGCCCCAGACGGTCGTTGTGCTTGCCCTTGCGGGCGGGTCGTCGGTCGTACGGGAAACGATTTTCGAGAACCGGTTCAAGTATGTGGATGAACTCAAGCGTATGGGCGCCGACGTGACCGTCGAAAGCAATACGGCATTTGTGCACGGGGTAAAGGGCCTTTCGGGTGCGGATGTCGTAGCTCCGGATCTTCGTGCAGGCGCGGCCCTCGTCATTGCGGCCCTTTCCGCCGAAGGCGTCTCAGGCGTGGACAAGATCGAGTACATCCAGCGCGGCTATGAAGATTTTGACCAGAAGATCCGCGGCCTTGGCGGCCGGATCACCTGTGTGAAGAACCCCCGCGATGAGCGGAAGGCGATGCTTCGCTACGCGCAGTGAGAATTGCCGCCGTCTTGAGAGGACGGCAGAACGGACAGAAGATCGTTGTTTCTGAAATAGAATAGTCCGGATGAGCCGATCATCCGAGGCATTGAAAACTGCCGGGTCCATAGAGGGCTCGGCAGTTTTTTTTAACTTTTGCTTGCAAAGCCCAAGGAAGTGTGTTATCTCTAAAACAAGAAATGAAATCGATTTCAGATATCGATTTCAAAAAAACCGAACAATTGCATGAAAACAAACAAGGAGTGCCGAAATGAGACACAAATCCGGATCTGTCACCATTTATGACATTGCGAAGGAGGCAGGAGTATCCGCAAGCACAGTGTCCCGCGTCATCAACAACAAGTCGACGGTCAAAGAAGAGACCCGGGAGCGCGTCCTTGAAATCCTGAAAAAGAACAGTTTCTCACCCAATGAAGCCGCGCGCGGCCTGGTCACACGGAGTTCCAGAATGATCGGGATCCTGATCTCGGACGTCCGTACCGTGCAGCATACGGAAGGCATCTATTTTGTGGAACGGGAACTGGCCGCCAACGGCTATTCCTGCCTGATCCACTACACAACCAAAAATACGTCCGAAATGGCCCGGTACATCCGTGAACTCAGCCGCTGGAAAGTGGAAGGCGTGGTGATGATCGGTTCCATTTTCGCCAATGAGGACGTTCTGAACGCAATTGAAGAGTACCTCCCCAAGACGCCGGTATTTCTTTGCAACGGTTATCTCAAAAGGCCGAACATTTACTGCGTCGTTTCAGATGAAAAGGGCGGCGTGACGAATCTGGTCCGTCTGCTCGCTGAAAAAGGACGCAAACATCCGGCGATGCTTTTCAACCAGATCTCGGCGTCCAGTACAGAGAAAGAGCGGGGATTCCGCGAGGGCATTTCGACGTACTACCCCGGGCAGGAGGCTATGGTCCGCTATTGTGGCACGACGAGAGAAGAAGTGGATGAGCTGGTCCGCAATCTGTTCGAGGAAAAGCCGGAAACAGACGCCATCATTTTCTCGGAAGACATCATGGCGCTGATGGGTATCCGTATGCTGAACGACCTCGGAAAGAAGATCCCGGAAGACGTTGCGGTTGCCGGGATCAACAACATGGTCTTTTCGGAGATTTCCATTCCGCGTTTTACCTCATTGGATAATGTGCTGCATACGGTCAGCGCCACTGCGGCGAACAGCCTGCTGGCCATCCTGAACGGCAAGCGCGTCAGCCATAAGATCCTGCTTCCTACGAGGATCGTAGAGCGGGAGAGTATCTGATATGGGACTTGCAAAAAACTATTTCAAAGACTTTGACGTTGAAGAAAGAATCGACGAGAAGGGCCGCCGTAAGAAGGTCCTGATCTACAAAGGCAACACCTGGACCATTCAGGTGGATCAGAAGAAGCTGCTTCCGCGGAAGATCGCTTTCCTCGCGATCGCGCTTCTGATGACAGGCGCCGGCATTGCCGGCAATCTGCAGAATGCGGCCGGGAACCGGGCGGGCGTCGCGGCAGCCGCCGGGCTGATCGTCTTCGTTCCGATGTTCCTCGTGCTGTACTCCTGCATCTACTCGCTGATCCTGAAAACGCCGGTCCTTCAAATACATGATGGGGAACCTTCATATCGTGGATCTGACCAAGGTTCTTGATCCGTCCACGGAGAGCCGGCGCTGCCGTCTGTGGCGTTTCAACACCGGCGGAGCGATCCCGGATTTCCATACGATCATGGATCTGACGAGCCACCTCGGCACGCACTGCGAGTGCCCTTACCATCATGACAATGACTGGCCGAGCGTCGCCGAACTGCCGCTCAACCAGTTCATGGGCCGCTGCCTCGTGGTCAATATGGACAATGTCAAGCCGAACGGTCTTGTGACCGCAAAGGCGCTTGAAGAAAAGCTCGGCGACAGGATGCGCCCCGGCGATACCATTATCCTGGACAGCCCCTACAAGTTCCCGCCCTTCACACCTGCGACAAACGGACCGGACGATTATCGCCTCTATGTCAACGGCGAGACAGCCCAGTGGCTTGCGGACCGCGGCGCTCAGAGCGTCGGCTTCGGCGACGGCGTCTCGATCGAAGACTGCGAAGAGCACGTGAAGCCTTTCCATGACATTCTCATGGCGGTGAACTGCACCTTCCTCGAAGTGCTTCAGAACCTGGAACTCTTGAAGACCGACACCTTCTTCATCAGCTACGCCCCGCTTCCGATCATCGGCCTGGATTCCTGCCCCGTCCGCGCTTACGCGATCGAAGGCCTTCAGGAATTCTCGAAGTAAGACAGGCGGCCCGGCTCACCCGGAGCGCTCTTAGACGGGCATTTCACACACAAAAAAGGAGAGAGCAATGTTTGCAAGTGCATTAGGCGATGAGTATAAGAATGATTTTACCGCAAAGGAATTCCGGGTAGCCTTTGAATTCCTGCGTCGTAAAGACCTTGGCGAGCTTCCGCTGGGCTGGATCGACCTCGAAGAGGGCGTCCGCGCGAGTGTGCAGGCCTACACGACTCAGCCGCGCGAAGAGCTGGAGTTTGAGACCCACGAGCTCTACTATGACATCCACTACATGGTGGAAGGCGACGAGATCATCGGTGTCCGTCCGCGGACCGGCCTTGAAGTGTCCAAGCCCTATGACACGGGAAATGACATCACTTTCTACAAGGAAGTGGAAGAGCCCGCGACCTGGATCTATCTGAAGAAGGGCGATCTCTGCATCGTTTCCATCGACGAGGCCCATAAACCGCACGTCTACGGCACGGCCCCCATGGCGGTCAGGAAAATCGTCATCAAAGTGCCCGCCTGACAACCCGCCACACAACCACACGGCGCCCCCCGCGCCACACTCACGGCGCCCCGCCTCTCGGCCGGGCGCCGTTTTTATGTCTGT
>DBVJ01000108.1 GCA_002308115.1 Lachnospiraceae bacterium UBA1267 | reverse complement strand
AGTTCCGTCATTTTCTGTCTCCATATCACGTTTTACGTTATTCATAATCCGTCTGGCATTGTCCATTTCTTTTTGTAATCCAGCCCATCTCGAACCATCTACGCGTCCGCCTCTTGCCATTACCGAAGCCCGCCAGAATATTTCCATTTCTGCAACTATTCTTTCCATCATGGCAAGCAATAATTTGACATTTTCCTCAGTTGTCATTTTTTATTCCTTTCAGTTCGTCCGCCTTGTTTTTCATCCAGACGGCGGCCTTCATCCATTTGACCGCCATCCGCTCCAGCTCCGTCCGCGGATCGTTTGAGCAACACATGGCGCCGAGGCGCGCCAGCTCAGCCGCCGTGTCCATCAGCTGAGTCGCCAGCCTGTATTTCTCCTCAGTCGTCATTCTTCAGGATCCTCTGTATTTTCCTGCAAGAAGGCGCAATGTTTTCCGAATTTGCAGTTATTTACAAGTTTTGTCGCTACATAATAACTGAAAAACAGACATTTAAATCCGAATCTGCAATGGTCGCCAAACTTGCAATGATTAATAAACATGCAATGACTGCCAAAATAGCAATATCCGCAAAATTCGCAATTATCACCAAAGTTACAACAGTCTTTAAATATGCAACCTTCATCAAATTCGCATCGTTCGCCAAAATAGCAAAAAGCACCAAAATTACAATAACCATTGAACTTGCACAAATTACCGAAATGACAGTAATCACCAAACTGGCAACGTTCATTGAATTTGCATTGATTTCCAAAATAGCAGTGATTATCGAACTTACAGCAGCCATTAAATTCGCAAAAATTGCCGAATCTTTTAAATCCATTTTCATCGACAGGCCATACATTAATATCAGCCTGTGTTAAAATAGTTTTTTGCATCATGTCATTTTCCTCCGCCGTCATTCCTCCAGCTCCATTGCCTCTATTGCCACATGGCTTTCTTTTTCCGTCCACAGGCGGACGATATGCTCGTCGGCCACCTGCTTGTCGTCCTTCCAGTAGCCCGCCTTCGTCATCGCGTCCTTGATGATTTTCAGCAGGTTGTCGCCGTCCGGCCGCGTCGTCTTATATTCGCCTTGTTTTTTTCTGTCGTCCGTGTGATACGACAGGAAGACAAGCAGCCCAACCGCCCCCGCCATCGGCTNNCCCGGCCGATAAGGCTCGACCAGCGCCCGCCACGCCGCCCTGGCGTAGCGGAGCCCCTGCGTCGGATGCGTGGACTTTCCGCCGCCCGTCTTCCTCTGCTGCGGAGTGCTGCCTGGTATGTCGAACGGCGTGTCTATCACGATCTTCATTCTTTCCTCCTTACGATTGAATCCTTAATCACGAACGTCTTCAGCTTTTGCGCCATCGAATAGATTTCCTTGACGCTCACCCGCATGTCCTCCGCCATGGCCTGAGCCGTGACGTCTCCGCCCCTCGCGGCCAGCGTGTCGAATATCAGCGAAAACTCCGCGCCCATGGCCTCCAGCTTCTCTTTCTTGGTCGGGCCCTTGCGCCTTCGTATATTCTCTTCGCCTTCGGACAGGACGTCTTTCAGCATGCCCGTCGTGTCGGCTTCATGGCACGGCCATCTGAACCAGATGTCCTTCGGCTTGAATCCCGGGAATTCGCGGAGGATCCCGTCGATCCTCCAGCCGGTCGCCGACTCTGCGGCCGCCATGGCCCTGTCGAACGCCTCGTTGAATCCCGGCTCCTTCGAGAACCACTCCGCGATCTTGGAGGGGATGAGCGCGTCGTCCTGCGAGATGATCATCCGCCAGTTAGGCTTCAGCCTGTCCAGTTCGACATACAGCGCGTCGCATGCAAGACGGTCGGTGACAGCCTTGCGCCGCCCTTCGTCCAGGGGGAGCGCGATCATGTCGATCAGGGCGTCCGGATCACGAGCGAAAACGCCGGAACCGGAGGCGCGGTCCTGCGCCTTCTTCATTCCTTGCTCGCCTTTCGAATGGTGGTGGCAATACGCGACGGCCGCTCCGGTGCCTGCCGCGATGCGGTCGAAAAAGTTGCAGAACGCGGCCATGGATGCCGCGTCGTTTTCGTCGCCCGTTATTACTTTGTATATCGGGTCGATAATAATGATCGTGTAGCCCTTGTCCCGCGATCGCCTGATCAGCTTGTCGCAGAGCTTCCCGAGCGGTTCGGACCGTCCGCGGAGGTTCCAAATGTCGAGCCTTCCGCGCGAATACTTCCAGCCTTTGGCGGCATAAAGGTCGTGGAGCCTGTTCTTGCAGCTGGATGCGTCCAGCTCCAGATTGATATAGAGGGCGCGCCCTTCCGCGCATTTCCATCCCAGCCACTCGCGACCTTCGGCGACGGCCATGGCCAGTTCCATGAGCAGGTAGCTTTTGCCGGCTTTCGACGGCCCGGAAAGCAGCATCTTGTGGCCTTTGCGGAGCACGCCTCCGATGATCTCGTCCGCCAGCGGCGGCGGGTTGTCGATGAACGTGTCCGCCGCCTCGATGTCCGGCAGATCATCTTTTGACTCTTCGATAAAATCGACCCATTCCTGCCATGTCGCCTTCCCGCAGTCTGTTTTCAGAAGACGTTGCCGTCCTTTCCCGCGATCCACGCCAGGGAGGCGGGAGTAGCGGGACGGGTTGCGGTTCTGCTTGTCCAGTGGAATTCCGTTTTCCTTGCAGGTCTTGAAGAGGTAGTCCACTTTCTTGCGGTACTCTTCCTCCGTCCGTGCATCCACTTTTACGATGGCGTGGACGCTCTTGCTTCCAGAAAAAATCACCGCCGCGCATGGAAGCTCCAATTTTAGGATCATCGCATATTGCTCTTCCGGTGATCTATCATCGCATTCGATCAAGGCATGGCGCCATGCGGCGACCGACTTGTCGCTTCCACCGTCGTCCAGCATGGGATTGATCCGGACGAAGACGCCGCCCTCGTGGTTGTAGTCGCCGATCACGTCGGACACGTCGCGGCCTTTCGCAAGCCGCTCCGTCAGGTAGTCCACCGGGAACAGGTCGCCCCGGTTGACCGGCTTCCACCGCCCGTCCTCCGCCTGGAAGACCTTCTTCCCCAGCGACACCTGCTCGCCGGGCTTGAAGATCGCCACCAGGTAGTCCAGCATTTCCTTCGACGGGTTCCAGTCGTCCGTGGGAGACGGCAGATCGACCGGCGTGATGTACTCGGGCCGCACGACGGGGCNNCCCGCCGATGGCGGGGAGCTCGTCGTCCCAGTCGTAGGCCGTCACGGGGCCTTCCGGACGGGAGTGCCGCTCCGCCGGGTCGAAGCCATGCGACCGCGCGATCTCCACTGCCGTGCCGATGCGTACCTCCTTGCCGCCGCTTCTTCCGAATCCGCGCCACTTGCGATCGCATTCGCCTTCGTGATAGCGTTCCATGTCGTGACGGCTCCACGCGTCCCAGTCGGAACACGACCCGCCCTCCGCCTTCGCCGCCATCCCGATCTGAAGCCATTCCTCATAATTAAGAACCGACGGCGGGAGGACCGCGTAGATTCTGGACAGCGTGTCAAGCGCGTCACTGTTCATGGTTTGTATTCCCTTATGTTAATGGCCGCCGGAACTCTCCAGGAATTGCCGGCGATCCGGTCGATCAATGTTTTAGCCTGGTCGAATTTCCATGTCCCCACGTCGCGGAAGCCGTACTTTTCGAGACAGCGTATTTGCCGCGGCGTCGTCATGTCCTCCGCCCGCCGTTTTTTCAAAATGTCCAGGATGCGGGACGCATGGCCTGAGCAGGTGATCTCGTCGGGGAAAATCCCCGCCTTTTCGAGGGCGGCTTTCTGCGCGTCCGTGACCGGGGCGAGCTGCCACAGCTGGGTCTCGTCCGGAACGAAAGCCGTCGCCGCCTTGTCGATGCTGTATTCGAACTGGAGCGGATCGACGAGCTGCCGCTGACGCTTCCGCTGTTTCTCCAGTTCCTTCCTAAGCGCTTCCTCCCGCTCTTCGCGGGCGGTGCTTTCCGCGGCTTCCTCCGCCTCCAGAAGATCCCGCCCGCCTTCCTCCTGCGTTTCCTCCGCCATGATCTCGCTGATCCGCTCGGCGAGGTCGGGATTTTTCGCGACCAGATGGCACGGCCGGACAAGATCATGCTTTTCAGACATCCACAGGAAGTCCAGCAGCAGGACGTCCTTTTTGCCCGGGAATAACCGTGTGCCCCGCCCCACCATCTGGACGTAAAGGCTCCGGATCTTTGTCGGACGAAGCACGCAGACGCAGTCTGCAGAGGGCTCGTCCCAGCCTTCGGTCAGAAGCATGCTGTTGCAGAGCACGGATCCGGGCCCTGCATTATGGAACCATTCGAGCGTCTCCGCCCGGTCGTCGGACTCGCCGTTCACTTCCCGGGCGTCCAGCCCCCTTGCGCGGCACAGGTCGCGGAAGAGCTGGGACGTCGCGATCAACGGCAGGAAGGCGACCGTCTTGCGGTCGCTTGCGTTTTCCTTCAGCTGGTCGGCGATGTCCTCCAGATATGGCGTGATCGCGCTCGCGCAGTCGTTCAGCGTGTAGTCTCCGGACTGTGTCCGGGAGACCGTCATCCTGACAGGAAGCGTCAGCGCGCGGATGCGGCACAACCAGCCGTCGGTGATCGCCTTCGACAAGGTCATTTCATAACTGACGGTCTTGTAGAATTCGCCCAGGTTTCTTTTGTCGCCGCGGTCGGCCGTGGCGGTCACGCCGAGCACTTTGGCGTTGAAATGGTTCAGCACCCGCATGTATGACGCGGCCAGCGTGTGATGGGCCTCATCTACGATGATGTGGGTGAAGTCGTCCTGGCTGAATTTAGCCAGGCGTTTCTCGTTGAAGCTCTGGACGGATCCGACGACGATGTTGCACCAGGAATCGATCGTCGTGGATTCCGCCTTTTCAAGCTCCGGCCGGATGCCGGTCACGGATTCGAATTTGTCCTGCGCCTGTTCCAGCAATTCCGCCCGGTGGGCGAGGATCAGGACGCGGCCGCCATGCCGCAGGGCCTCCTCGCCGATCTTGCAGAAAACGACTGTCTTTCCCGTTCCCGTCGGCAGAATCAGAAGAGTCCTGTCAACGCCGTCCTCCCAGCTTTCGAGGACGTTTCTCACGGCCTCCGCCTGGTATGGCCTTAATTGGATGTGTCCTGTCATGGTATTCATTGGCAAGCCTCCCCTGCATGGCGCCGTCCAGCCTATACCGCCGCCAGCACGACGCGCACACTGGCGACATCGTGCCGGGAAGATACCATAACTCGGACTGGCGCCCGCACAGTTCGCACTTTCCCTCCATCCTAGAACACCTCGTCGTCTTCCGGAATGTCGGAAGCCGAGACAGGCTTGTCGATGAATTTATCGACTTCGTTGAAGGTCTTGTCCTCGTAGGTGCGCTGTTTGATCTTCGCGCGACCTTCCGAGCCGATGACGCGGTTCCATTCGGGGCGGAACGGCTTCTCGTCCGGAGAATCGAAGCCGATCGCGCGGAAAAACGCCTTCACCTTCCAGATGGCATTACTGACAAGATAGAGATTCTCGAAGCATCCGCCCTTGACGCCGTCCGGGCCGTCGAGCTCCAGCATCAGCTTGACGCCGTTCANNCTGCGGCTTCCGCCATCTTCCCCTTCGTCGTCGTCGTCCGCTGGTAGTCCTTGACGTGGAAGACGTACTCTCCGGGAGGCAGAAGCTCCCGTCCGCCCGGTTCGTTCACAGGCAGTTCTTCGTCGAAATCGTATGCGATCACTTTATTGTCGGCCATGACTATGCTCCTTTTCTCTTGTTAATGAAACTGGCGATCTTGTCGGCGCCCACGAGGATGCGTTCCAAGTCCGCCCGGTTGAAATTGCAGAGAGGCGTGCCGGCGGGGCGGATGCCCTTCGCCGTCGTCGCGATTTCGAGGTCCTTCATGGAAAAACCACAGGCCGTCATCCAGTCTTCGACTTTCCGGATCAGCTCCTTCTGCCCCTCGAACGCCTCGGCATCCGACGGGACATTGCAGCCGACATTTTCATGGACTTCGTCATCCGCCGTCACGACATCCTTCGGCGGCTCTTCCTTCTTCACACCGAGATCCGCCGGCGAATTGCTCCGCGGCTCCTCAGCCTTCGGCACCGGCCGGGACGCCGTCGGAGGCGTCACCGTGACCGCTCCCGCGTAGATCGCGGAAAGAATCGCCTTCACGCCCTTGTCGTCCAGCGTGAATTTGTCCGGAAGATCCGCCCGGCTTTTTGCATCCCAGTAGGGGGTATGGTTCGTACAGACGACGCGCTGGCCGCCCGTCGCCTTGACCTGCTTGTCAACCGTGACCGTCTGGATGTCATACCGCAAAAAGAAGAGGAAATCGCACCATTCCTTAAGAATCTGCGCGGGCTTCACCGGCATCTTCATTTCATAATGGTCGTATTTCCCGGTATCTTCCGGAAGATCGACCTTGCGCTGCCATGCGTGGGCGATGAACACGACGCCCATGCCCGTCTTCGACTGGAAGCGGTTCACCTTTTCGAGGAATTCGCCGAGCTTCTCGCGAACCATGACGTAGCCTTTTCCGAAGTCCCATTGCTCGATGCTCTTCTTGTTGTTCTCGACACAGACGTCGTGCTCCAGAAGAAGCTCCATATAGTCCGCCGTATCGATCACGACTGTCTTGAAGCCCTGCGGATCCTTCAGCAGTTCGGAAAACACCGAGCTGACCTGCAGGAACGAAACAGCATCACCAAGATCCACGCGGGCGACATCCATGCGGCTCGTCCCGCGCTCCAGATCGATGAAGAGCGGCGAGGGAAACTTCGACGCCAGCGTGCTCTTCCCGATGCCTTCCTGGCCATAGATCACGACCTTCGGGGCGACTGCCCGCACTCCTTGAATAATATTCATTTTGCCTCCTTTTTAAAAATCTTCGTCATCGTCAACCGCCGGCGGAGTCTTGACGATCTCCGGCGCCGGCGGCTCGTCCCATTCGGACGCGCCTTTAACCGTGCCGTCTTCGATCACGATCGTGCATTCCCCGCCGTCGCTGACGCGCGTGCCGATCACCTGCAGGCCCTCGGCCTCCGCCCATCCCGCGAATTCGCGGAGTTCCTTCAAGTCAAAAGACTCCAGCCTGTCAACCAAAACGAAACCGCACTCCGGCTTCATCGCACGGCAGACCGCCGCGGAGACCTTCATCTGCTCGGCCGTGGACATGCAGTCCCACTTCCGGCCGCCGTACACCAGCTCGCCGTCCTCGACCGACAGGCCGGCCAGCGGCATCTTCACCGACTTCAGGAGGGCCATGCGGCGGGACCGCACGTCCTCGACCTTCGCCGTCAGCGCCATGACCTCCTCCTGCGCGTGCTTCGCCTCGTCCAGGGCGGCCGCCTTGTCGAGGTTCTGGCGGACCTTGACGTTGATCTCCTCCAGCTCGTCCAGCTTCTTCTGGATCGACGCCGTGTCCTGGTCCGGGGAGATGGTCACGGAAGACGCCACGTTGTATTCATGGTATGCGTCGCCGACCCGCTTCTTCTGGACGTCGATCTGCTCCTGCAGTTCGCTCAGGCGCTGCTCCATCATGCGGAGCCGACCTTCCTCCGTGTCGTAGTCGTCCTTCAGCTTTTTGATATTGTCGCGGAGCGCCTTCTGGCGGGCGTTGAAGGCCAGCGTCTCCGTCATCTCCCGCGTCAGCTCCGCGGAGTTCAGCGGCTCTTCCGGGACGTCCGGATGCTCCGGGAGGCTTTCGGCGTACTTTTTCTTTTTGTCCGCCTCGCGTCCGGACAGCGTCCGCTCCTCATACCATTTCCGCTCCTCCTGGTCCAGGGCGGCCAGCCGGTCTCCGACGCCGAGCACGTCCAGCAATGCGCGCGCCTTGTCCGCGGTCTTCGCCTGCATGAACGCCGGCAGGTTCAGGGCGAACGCCCCGACGAACGTGTCCAGCAGTTTCTGGCCGCCTTTCCGGCCGTCCGGATCCGTCACCTTCAGCGCCGCGTTCTTGCCTTCCCGGACGACCACCAGGCCGTTCGACAGCCTGATCTCCATGCGGGCGGGGTTCAGCCCCTCGGAATTCTGCAGGTCGGTGGGGCGGAATTTCTCGCCCCCCAGCGCGTAGCAGATCCCGTCCAGGACGGACGTCTTGCCCGCGCGGTTCCCGCCGCCGATCACGGTCAGTCCGTTCTCGGTCGGCTCCAGCCGCACCATGCGGACCTTTTTCACGTTCTCGAGCTCCAGGCTCGTAATCTTTACCGCATCGCTCATTTTGCGCCTCCCTTGAACCGCTTCGCCAGTTCCTTCATCTGCGGATCCGTCAGCGTGTACTCATACCACCAGCGGTCCTTCTTCACGGGATCCACGACGCGCGTCTTGCCGGGCAGGGGGGCCAGCTTCTTCAGCGCGTCCGAGATGGTGCTGCGGTTCTTTCCGAACTTCTCGACGAGGTCTTTCATGGACCAGGTCTTCTTCTTCGGGGCCTTCGCCGGCTTTTCGGTCGCCGCCTGGATCTCGGCCGCCTGCTTCTTGCAGGGGCAGACGCCGGCCAGCCAGTCGATCAGCTTCTCGCGGCAGGCCGGGCAGAGGTCGAAATACTTCTCCGGGGCGCTTCCGCAGCCGTCGATGTACATTTCCAGAGCTTCGTCGTCGAGGAGCTCTTTTCCGCACTTGTCACAGATTGTCTTCTTCATGTTTTCTTTCCTTCTTTTTATATGGTTGCCACTATCCTCGCCTCACGCGAGAGAAAAAACCGCTCGTCCCGTCCGACGCGCAGCGTGAAGCTGTTCATGCTGCCTTGCAGCAGCGTCCCGCGGATCCGCCGGAGGCCGAACTCCGCCTCGACTTCCTTCCCGACCATTGACTTCAGCCGCCGCTCCTCCGCCACCATGTCCTTCACGGGGCCGTCCGGAACCGTCGCCAGCCAGTCCTTCTCGTCCTCCTCGCCGCGCATCTTCGCCGCCCATTTCTCCTTCTCCCGCACGTAGTCGCCGTAGGCCTTCCGGAAGCTCTCGAAATCCTCCAGCTCCTTCGGGAGCCGCCAGAACAGCGACTTCCGCCAGCCCTGCCGGCATTCCGCCCGTATGTGCGACAGGAAGTTGATGGCGTTGTACTGGCTGATGCGCAGCCTTTCCGCGAACCACGAGCTCGGCTGGAACCCCGCCATGTGGAGGAGGTCCCGCTTGCTCCTGACCTTCTCCGGATCGACGCGGAAGAGCTTCCGCCCCTCGCCGTCCCTCCCGACCGCCTCGGCCCCCATCAGCTTCAGCCGCGCCTGGACCGTCTGGTAGCTCGCGTGCAGATCCTTCGCCAGCTCCTGCATCGTCATGAGTTTCTCAGCCATCGGACGCCTCCAGCTCCAGCTTCTTCAAGGCGTCCCGCAGCTCGTCGCTTAGGATCGCCTCGCCGTCAACTATGACGCCGTCCCAGAACTCGCCGGGCTCGCCGTCCACGCGGACCAGCACCTTCCCGCCGCCCTTGCGGCTGATCTCCTGGACTTCCTCCTCGCGGAACGTCCGGACGTCCGCCGTCGCCTCCTCGTCGATCTTGCCGTTCTTCTTCCGTTTAGCCTGTATGCAAATGATCATCTTTTCGCCTCCATGATGACGCCGGCGGCCATCACGAGCAGCCAGCCGAGCAGATTTCCAAAAAGCAGGGCGCCGAGAAAAATCTTAACGATTAATTCCATCTGCGGCCTCCTTTGACGACCGTCACGGCGACCGCGCGGCCGTTCATGATGTGGATGTGGTGCGTGTGCTTCATTTTACCCCCCCCGACTGCTTTTTCTGCTCTTCCCTGAAATGATCGTAGGCGATCTGGAAGCCGAGAGAGAAGATGCCGCCAAGCGAGTCCATGCTCGCCTCGTGCCCTTGCTTCGCGCCTTTGTGCAGCTCGATCTCGACCGTCTTGTCCGCCGTCTTCTTGACGGTCACGAGGATGCAGCCTTCCAGCTCGTCCTCACGCGTCAGCTGGTCCAGCAGCTTCCGGTAGGGATCCTCCTGCCCGTCCCTGTAGATTCTTGTCAATGGCATTTTTTTCGTCTCCTGTGTTGTTTGTTTCATGGAGGCTCCGCTTTCCGCTATTCGTAGCCCGCCCCGTGTCATGAACCACGGGCGGGGCCTGGCCGGGTCTGTCTTCCCCCCTCGCCCCGATGGGGAGGGCGGGGGGCCCCGTCGGACGGCATTCGCGGCCTACCGCTACCCGAGCCGGGGTGCCGTGTCGTGCTACCAGTCGTCCGCCTCGGCCTCGGCCTTGAGCTCGGCGAGGAACTTTCGCGCGTCGTCTTCGACCTTGAGCCGCGGGAGGGAGGCCTCGCAGAAAGCCTTCTGTTCGTCTCCTTCCAGCGTGTCCGCCTTGGCCATGTAGAGCTTTCTTAGCTCGGCCATCCATTCGGAGTGTGTCCACTCGTCGTCCTTCGGCTGCTCCTTCGGCTGCTCCTTCGGCTTCGGCTCGGCGGCTTTACGCTCCTGACGTTCGGCGCGCTCGGCCCTCCGAGCGGCACGGCGCTCCGATTTGTCTGCGCTCCAGCGGCCGCCAACCTCGATAATATCTGCCTGCATTCCTCTAATAAGTATTTCAGTTATTGCTCCTGAATTGCTGTATCGGGAAGCGGCGGCGTATTTCATTACTTCACTTAATAATGGATCTGATTTTGCATTGATTTTAATAATCATGGCAATAAAGGCAATAATTTTTTACAAATTAAAGCGATTGCTTTCCACAGCGTCGCGGAGAATTTCCGTGACAATGCGGCGAATGCTCAGGCCTGTCTTTTTCTTGGCCTTGCCGATGTAGTCGCTAATGACCTTCACGGATTCAGGTTCGACAGCGTACATTTTGGGCTTCAGTCTGTTGTTCTTAATTCCCATAATTCTCTCCTTATTTCATGTCATGCTTGTCCAACAGCATCTGAAGAATTACCAGTACCCCATCCAGTGTCGGAGCGGCAAAATCATAAAATGCGGTTCTTTCAGGTTCACTACCTTTTTGAGTTTTTTGGCAATAAAATAAACATTGAAAACCATCGTCGATTTTCAAAATAATGACATGCCCAGAATGAGCATATCCTTCATCGTCTTTTTCTTTCCTCCATGGGAAAAAATCAAACCAAGTAGGACAAGATGAATATTTGTGTTCACCGAACTTCTGCCTGATTTGCTTCATCTCTTCAGAAGAAAGAGCATAATGTTTTATCATCTCTTACTCCTTAAATAATAGGGCACGTGACTCCGCGCCCCGTGGTTGAAATGGCCTCCCGCCCCGCCGTTCGTGTTTGTGCAGGTCGTAGGATCGCGTCGCAGTTCCAGTAGATGCGAGGCGGGAGGCCGAAGAAAACGAGCCGCGCCGTGGTTTGTGTGTGTGACATAACCGAGAAGCGGTTAAGGTGGAGTTTTAGAGGGTCACGGCACGGCTCGCGAAAAAATGGCAGGTGGGCGGCGCTCAATGCGTTCCGCCTTGCGGCTGTTTCAGTCCTAATCCCAGTCAATCGCCGCCCATCCGCCGAGGTGAAAAGAAGCAGGCCGCGCCGCGCGTTCGTGTATATATCATGGTGGATAAATCCATCAAGGTCGCAATTCCGGAGTATCACGGCACGGCCTGCGTTATTCTTTAATTGTTTCACGGTGTCTTCGCGCTCCGTCTTTCAGAAGTTGCCGCTCGTCTGCCGCTTACCATTCGCGACAGCCCACGCCGTTGCTATACCTTGAGCTTATCGCCCGTCAGATGCGGGCTTTCGCCGTCTCACTTGTACGCGGCACTCATGCCGACCGCCGCCAGACTCTTGGCGGTGAAAGAGCTTGTGATTTTACAATCACGTTTTATAGTTTGAAATTGTAAACAATATTTAATGTATTACGTGTTACACAAAACACAAGTCAAAAAAGCAAAAAAAATCAAAAAAAAGAGAAAAAAATGTCAGAACGTGTTAAAACAGATGCCAACGGAATTTTTATTGATGATTATATCAGAATGAGAATGAACGACATGCGTACAAATGGTGGAAGCGCAGATGAATATACGGTTACTTTTCGGAAAATGGAAGAATTAACAGGAGTCCCATTTGCTAAATGGAATCATATAGAGAATGGCAAGGAAACATACGTTAGATGGGAAACATGGGAACTCATATATAAGGCTTTAGTCACTGGAATTTACGATCAAGGCCCTGCAATTGATCCAAACGACATTGAATATATGCCGCCATCTGTACTTCGTGATCGTCTCAAGAATGGACAAACTGTTAATAAGCTAGAAAAGACAGAGCCAACCAAAGAAGAGAAGGAAATCCTCTACCTCTTCGGATTGCTGAACGAGACGGGCAAGCAGACCGCTCTCGCCACCATGAAAGCCCTTGCATCAACTTCGCCTCTAGTAGATTCACAGTTAGTTAAAAAGCATACTGCATAATAAAAACATACAAGTATTTATACTGTAGATTTTTAGTATTTATACAGTATATCTACATAAATAAATACTGTAAGTATGCTGTATTTATACTGTATGATAACCACCTGCAAAACTGCATCTTCCGCATTTTCTCTCGCGCCCGCGTACATGCGCG
>DBVJ01000109.1:13583-16149 GCA_002308115.1 Lachnospiraceae bacterium UBA1267 | reverse complement strand
GTCGGTTCCAAGACCTACACGAACGTCTGGGATTTCGTCGCGGAAGGCGAGCATGGCCAGTTCATGGACATCGACTCCGAGATCGTCGGCAAGAACTTCCTGTACATGCTGACCAAGGACGAGTATGCGAAGGGCCTCAAGGATGCGTATGACAAGCTCGATGCCTCTAAGAAGGGCTACATCGACGAAGCCGTCAAGTCTGTTGAAGCAGACGCGAAGGATCTTGGCCTCGGCGAGAACGGCAAGTATGCACTTGCCTGGATCAAGCTCTGGGTCGGTTCCTACAACGCTGTCACCGACGACGGCCCGATCTGCAAGAACCTTGTTGACAAGTCCGCTGCCGATCAGTTCGGCCTCCTGGTGTACTCCAAGCTTCGTTCCATCGAAGAGTCCGAGAACGTCTCCAAGAACAATGTCAAGGTCGCTGCTTATGAAGACGGCTACACCGGATTCGGCGGCTACGGCTACTGCCATTATCTGTTCGTCACCGACAACAGCCCGCTTCCGTGGACGGCCTGCGCGTTTATCGCGTACATGACCTGCACGGTCGACGGTTTCTCCGCATGGGGCAAGGACATCGGCGGCTACTCCTCCAACCCGAAGGTTGCAGCCGGCACCGAAGAGAAGTTCCATCATTCCACCGGCGGCCAGAGAGAAGACGGCACCTTCCCGGCGCTGAACGACCGCGGCTTTGACTGGTGGAAAGACCGCCTGGTCATCGAAGATCCGGAATACTGCGCGAAGGTTGCCTTCACGGTCGGCTCCTGGATCGAGCTTCTGGACAAGTACAAACCCGAATAACTCATAACTGAGTCAGAGGGAAAATTGAGAGGCGCCGCGTGAAAACGGCGCCTCTCGCGGACTGGAGGGAGTTTTTTATGAATGAAAACAACGTGAACCCCTCGAAAAATACCGCCAAAGTCTTCTTTAACCGTCTGAAGACCTTCTTAGGAAAGCCTCAGAACACGATTCTGGTCATCATGGCGATCGTCTGCACGATCACCACGATCGCCCCCATCGTCGCGATCCTGCAGGACACGATCAAAGTCCATCCCGGCTCGATCGACGCGTACCTGAGCGGAAAGACCGACGGCTACACACTCGTCAACTACATCGATCTGTTCACAGGCAGCCTGGCCAGAAAGAACCTCTGGGAGCCCCTGTTCAACACAGTGATCATGTCGGTCATGGCCTGTGTGGTCTCGATCCTGTACGGCGGCATTTTCGCGTATCTGGTCACAAGGACCAATCTGAAATTCAAAAAATATCTGAGCTCGATCTTCATCTTCCCGTACATCATGCCCCAGTGGACGCTGGCCATGGTCTGGAAGAACCTGTTTGAGAGCGTTCAGGTCTGCGGAACGAGAGACGGTCTTCTTGCCGGCCTGTTCCACGTTTACATGCCGAACTGGTGGTGCACGGGCATGTTCCCGTCCATCATCGTTCTGGGTCTCCATTATGCGCCTTTCGCGTACATCCTGATCGGCGGCATCTTCCGCAACATGGATGCGAACCTTGAGGAAGCCGCGACGATCCTGAACACCCCGAAGTGGAAGATCATGACGCGCGTCACGCTGCCGCTTGTCCGGCCCGCGATCCTTTCCACGATCCTCCTGGTGTTCGGCTCCTCGATGGGCTCCTACCCGGTCCCGCATTATCTGAACTTCACGACACTGTCCACCAGATATCTGGAACTGGGCGACAAATACGTCGGTGAGGCCTCGGTACTTGCGGTCATCATGATGATCCTGGGCGTGGCGGTCATGATCGTCAACCAGCGAAGTCTTAAGAGCCGGAAGAACTACACCACGGTCACCGGTAAATCGGGACAGATCTCGAAGGTCAATCTTGGCAAAGTGGGACGTGTGCTCATTGCATGCATCTTCATCGTATTTACCTTCTTCACCAGTATCTTCCCGATCATTTCCTTCGCCTTTGAGACCTTCTTACCGAACCCGGGCGACTACAGCTTCTTCTACACCTGGAATCCGGCGTACCTGACGACGAAATGGTGGGTCAACAACAATCCGACGGCGGAAAGCGGCATGTACGGTCAGCTGGGCATGCTCTTCAACCCGACGATCTGGCGCGCATACGGCGGCACGATACTGGTCTCTCTGGCCTGCGCCATCACGGCCGGCACGATCGGTACGCTGATCGGATACGCGGTTTCCAAGAACCGCCGCGGGAAACTGGCTTCCTACGTGAACTCCATGGCTTTCCTGCCGTACCTGATGCCCTCCATCGCAGTCGGTATTGCGTTCTTCGTCCTTCTGTCGAATGACAAGATCAACCTGTTCAATACCTACTGGATCCTGATCATCGTCGGTACCGTCAAATACATTCCGTTTGCCAGCCGTTCGTCTCTGAACTCCATGCTTCAGATCAGCGGCGAGATCGAGGAATCCGCGATCATGCAGGATATTCCGTGGTGGAAGCGGATGGTCCGGATCATTATCCCGATCCAGAAATCTTCCATCGTCAGCGGATATCTGCTTCCGTTCATGACATGTCTTCGTGAGTTGTCCCTGTTCCTCGTGCTCTGCACGCAGGGCTTCATCCTGTC
>DBVJ01000109.1:12292-13556 GCA_002308115.1 Lachnospiraceae bacterium UBA1267 | reverse complement strand
ATCAACCTGATCCTGATCGTCACGATTCTGGTATCCAATGCGGTGATCAACAAGATCACCGGCGCGAGCCTCGATGAAGGCATTGGCAGTTAAGGGAAGAAAGAGGTAAGAATATGCCAAAGATTGTTTTAACGGATGTTACGAAACGCTGGGAATCCTTCTACGCGGTAGACCATCTGGATCTCACCATCGATGACTGCGCCTTCGTCACGCTTCTTGGACCTTCCGGATGCGGCAAGACCACGACGCTTCGTATGATCGCAGGCCTTGAGACGCCGACCAGCGGCCGTATCGAGATCGGCGACCAGGTCGTCTTCGACAGCGAGCAGGGCATCAACGTCCCGGCCAACAAGAGAAAGATCGGCTTCCTGTTCCAGAACTACGCACTGTGGCCGAACATGACGGTGTATCAGAACATCGCCTTCGGTCTGAAGAACATGAAGACCTACACCAAAGAGCAGATCGAACAGCGCGTGAAGGAAGTTTCCGCGCTCGTCAAGATCGAGCCCTTCATGAAGCGCTACCCGGCGGAACTTTCCGGCGGACAGCAGCAGCGTGTCGCTATCGCCCGTACACTGGCGCCCGAACCGCAGGTCATTTTCATGGACGAGCCGCTTTCGAACCTGGATGCGAAGCTTCGTCTGGAGATGAGATCCGAACTTCAGCGTCTGCACCTGACGACCGGCCGCACATTTGTCTACGTCACGCATGACCAGATGGAAGCCATGACCCTGGCCTCCAAGATCTGCCTGATCGAGAACGGCCTCCTGCAGCAGTACGATGCTCCGCTTACGGTCTACAACCGTCCGAACAACCTGTTCGTCGCCGACTTCGTCGGCAATCCGTCCATCAACTTTGTGGACGCGGTGGGCGATCAGAATGCGGACGGCACGATGGATTTCGAGATCCTCGGCGGCCATCACGGCAAGCTGACCTTCTCGGATCCCGTCAAGATGACCGAGTGGCGTGAAGCGCTTGCGAAGAAGCATGCGGACCGCGAAGCCCTCAAGGAAGAGCGCCGTAAGGACAAAAAGCACATCGAAAAGGGCAACAAGGATACCGTCTTCAAGTATCCGGTCGCCTATGTCGACGACGTGCCCGCCTCCGACGCACCTGTGACGGACCGCGACTATGTGCTTGGCATCCGCCCCGAGTTTGTCAAGATCGTCAATGAAGGCGGCATCGAAGCGGAAGTCTACAGCGCCATGCCTACCGGTATGGAGACCACCGTACGCCTCCGCGTCGGCAACTTCCTTCTCACCGG
>DBVJ01000109.1:8781-12228 GCA_002308115.1 Lachnospiraceae bacterium UBA1267 | reverse complement strand
GCTTCCGGCGACCTCGTCGGCACCGGCGCACTGGAGATCAAGTAAGAAAGGGCGGTACAAGCCCCAAACCCACGGGGTGATGACAAGCCCCAAACCCGAAAGGGTGATGACAAGCCACAAAAAAAGGCAGGCGCCGCGGTTGCGGCGCCTGTTTTGTGTAAGTTTACACGTAAATACGGTGCTGTTACGCAAGTTTTTTCGAGTGGTTGAGTAAGTTGAGCCAAAATGCAGTGTGGTTACTCAATCATTTTTCGTTTGGTTGAGTAAGTTGTGCCAGAATGGGTCGTAGTTACTCAATCATTTTTCGTATGGTTGAGTAAAAAGTGCCAGAATGCAGTATAGTTACTCAATTATTGCACGAGTGATTGAGTAAACTATGGCTTAATGCATTGGGGTTACTCAATGATTTTGAATAGAATTGAGTAAGATATGTTCTCAACAGAGGATCATTACTCAATAGTTCATAGCGTAAGTGAGTAAAACATGCCCTAAACGAGGATAAATTACTCAATTCAGGTAAGATAACCAGGAGTAACGATCAACAAAACAACGTAGTCCTACTCAACAACAGCTTCATACCATAAAACAAGCCGCCACCAGATCACTAAAGGAAGAGCGCGCTTACTTTTTAAAGAAGATAGCGGTTGATGAATAGCTCTACATCACTCATTTTCAAAGGGGATTTTGAAGTTTCCCAGGTAATGATGAGCTGATCGAAGGGGTAGATGCCTGCCTGCATATACCGATGGATTTTTAGAAGGGCTGACTCCAGGTATTCAGGATCGTCAAGCATGCCGAAATGTTCCCAGTAATACGTCTTTCGAGTTCGTTTGTTCAACAGCCTGAAATCCGGGTAGATGGTTGTTTCACGGTTGAGGTGAAGCGGGCATTCATAAAGATAAATAATCGAATAATGCCTAAAAGTATTCGCCAGAATCATTTCACTTTTGGACCGTACATACTCGCCGTTCAGTGTTCGAAAATCGTTTGTCTTTTGGAAAGTGATGTTGTCGGTTTCCAGAAGTTTTTTGGATTCTGCCAGCCATTGCTCCAAGAATGCATCATCCGGTAAAACAAGAGGTGTTAACAAATGCTTGCAAGCTTCAGGCATTTTCTCATAAGCTTCAATTTGACTGCGTGGATCGAAGCGATCCAGAAAGGATCGTATGGTCTCGATTTCTGTTTGAATCTTTACCAAGATACGCCTGTAATACTTTTTCTCGGCAAGTGATTTGATAAGGGCACGCTGGCTTTTTCCGAGATAACGGCGCTGCTTTCCGCTTACCCAGTAGTACCGGGTCACCTTCCCCGCCATTGTGACATCAAGCCGGCCTTCCGGGCGTCCCTGAATGAGCCTTTCAGCTTGACTTGCTCTGTTTAGATCTTCCTTCAGAAGTGTTTCAAGTATTTCGATGATCTCGTCCATGATCGCTTTCCTTTCAAGAAAAATGTGGTCGAGATTATCCTACGATTTTTGACTGGATTTGACCAGTAACAAAACGGCCGTGTTCTTGTACATAAATCAAGGAAATGCAGATTCACACTGGGAATTCTGAAGTTTAAATAATCGAAAAGAGGCTGAAAAACGTGTAAAAGTGCCGCAATAATTGACGATATTCATTCGAATGATAATGTTATTTGTATCTTTTTCTCACACCCCTTCTTTCCGAAAGGTTTCCGGGCTGAGGCCGGTTTCTTTTTTGAAGGTTTTGCTGAAGTGGAAGACGTCGTTGTAGCCAACGGCTTCGGCGACTTCCTGGATCCGCAGGGCGGGATCGGTCATGAGAAGGTAGCGGGCACGGGTGATGCGGGAGCTGAGAACGTAGCGTTTTGGGGGCATGCCGTAGAGGGCCGCGAAGATCCGCCTGAAATACGGCTCGGATACGCCGGAAAGCGCGTACATTTCCGAGAGGGAGAAGGCGGGCTCGAAGAGGTGTTTTTTCATGTAGTCGACGGGCGCGCGGAGGATCCGCTGTTCGGAGAGTCCAAGTTTCACGCGCTCTTCATTTTCTGCCAGATGGCCGATGAGTTCCATGAGTTTGGCCTGGCAGAGATACCAGGAGGTGGTGCTTTCGAGGGTCCAGAGGCTTGCCGCGGAGAGGAAGAGGCCGGAGAGGTCCGGGAGTGTGTCTCCCGGGAAAACAAGGATCTCAGGCGAAAGTTCTTCCGGTGTCTCGAAGTAGATCAGGGCGTAGTCGCCTTCTTCGACGAGCGCGGTGCTGAATTCCGCTCCTTTGGGGATCAGAAGAATGTCACCTGAAGAGGTCGTGAAGGTGCGGTCTTCTTCGAAGTAGCGGGAGGCCCCGGTGATCTTATACAGAAAATGCGACATCTGGATCCTGAAGTGCGCGGAGACTTTGTTGTGATAACGGAAAGCGCTGACGAAGCGTGCTTCCCGGAGCTGATACGGAATCATGTAAACCCTCTTCCCTGCGTGCGGCCTGTTTCGAAAAACACATGTGTGTTTCGGTTTTTCTATACCTTTTCCCCATTATACCTACTATGATGGTTTTTGTAAAACACATATCGAAAGGCGTTTCGCGGGGAGCTGCGGCATCGGCCGGAAGCATCAACGCCAAGCCTCGGTATGGAAACATCGTCATAACTGGAGGGAGAGCATTTCATGCACGAGAAACCCTTGTCAGGCGTCCGTGTTTTGGAACTCGGGCTGCATGTGGCGGCCCCGGCCTGCTCCATGATCCTTGAGAAAATGGGGGCGGAGGTCATTAAGGTCGAGCAGAAGAGCGGCGACCCGTGGCGCAACACGGCCAAATGGCACACCAGATCCCCCATGGAAAACAGCCCCATTTTCGACATTTACAACATGGGGAAACGTTCCATCGTCATCGACTACAAAACGCCGGAGGGGATGGCCGTCTTTGAAAAACTGCTCGAAAAGACAGACATTTTCGTGACCAATGTGCGTCTGAAATCTTTGAAGAAAAATGGTC
This sequence comes from Lachnospiraceae bacterium UBA1267, assembly GCA_002308115.1. Classification (GTDB taxonomy): domain Bacteria; phylum Bacillota; class Clostridia; order Lachnospirales; family Lachnospiraceae; genus UBA1267. Next base: position 9,277 of record DBVJ01000109.1, on the reverse strand, counting down.
TGGATCCGGAGACCCTCTGCGCAAAGTTCCCGCGGCTCATCTACGGGCGTGTGACGGGCTACGGCGACCTCGGGCCGGAAGAAGGCGTCGCGGCCTTCGACAATGTGGCCTTCTGGGCGCGTTCAGGTATGGCCCTCGACATGGTGTTTGACGACGCAAGCGGCACGCCTCCCGAGCCGCTTCTTTCGGGCTGCGGCATCGGCGACTCGATCACCGCGACCGTCCTCGCCACGGCCGTCCTCGCCGCACTGTACCGCAGGGAAAAGACCGGCCGCGGCGAATCGCTGGAGGCCTCGCTCCTCGGCACCGGCCTCTGGGTCAGCGGCTGCATGTCCCTCGCCGCCGAGGACAAGTACTGGCGGCATTATCCCAGAAAACTGGCCGACTGCGACCTCTACGACTTCTCTTTCCGCTGCAGGGACGGCCGCTACGTGAAGATGGGCAACAAAAACTCCCGCACGGACATCCCGGCGATGATGGAGATCCTCGGCATCAC
>DBVJ01000109.1:8404-8741 GCA_002308115.1 Lachnospiraceae bacterium UBA1267 | reverse complement strand
CTGCGGACGTGATCCCGGTCATGAAGGAAGCCTTCCTCAAAAAGGACGCCGGCGAGTGGCTTGATCTTCTGAAAGGCGCCGGGCTCGCTGCCGCCGAAGCGATCCATTACCGCGACGTCGAGACAGACGAGCAGGCCATCGCAAATGGTTACGTGTATCCGTTCAAACTCCGCGGGGGCGTGGAAGTCATGATGCCCGATTACCCCGTCCGTACGGGTTACGGGGAAAATGACCTGATCTACGATCACGCGCCGCTCATCGGCGAGCAGAGCGCGGAGATCCTCCGGGAGCTTGGCTACGGGGAAGAGGAGACCGAGGCCTATCTGAAGCGTTTCGT
>DBVJ01000109.1:4457-8348 GCA_002308115.1 Lachnospiraceae bacterium UBA1267 | reverse complement strand
CGGACAAAAACAGAGATGTTTTCCCGCCCGGACAGGCGAACAGGAACGTGCACAAAAAGGAGGATAAAATGGAGATCAAAAAGATTTGTGTCGTCGGCGGCGGCGTCATGGGACGTCAGATTGCCTTGAACACCGCGATCAAGGGCTTCGAGGCAGTTGTTTATGAATTCAAGCCCGAAGTGCGCGAAAACATCCGGCAGTGGCTTGAAACGTACATGGACGGCCGCATTAAAAAAGGCCGTCTCACGGAGCAGCAGGTGGCTGAGTCGAAGGCGCGCTTTTCCGTGACGGAGGATCTGGCGAAAGGCGTCAAGGGCGCCCAGATCATTATCGAAGCCGTGCCGGAGGTGGAAGAGATCAAGCGCACGGTGCTCCGGCAGATCTCGGACCTTGCGGACGAAGGCGCGCTGATCGCGACGAACTCGAGTTACATGGTCTCTTCGAAATTCGTGGACTGCGTCAAAGACCCCTCGCGGCTTGCCAACATGCATTTTTACAATCCGGCGCTGGTCATGAAGTTTGTGGAGGTCGTCCAGGGACCGCACACCTCGGAAGAGACTGCCCGCACGCTCTATGAATTCGCGAAGGCCACCGGCAAGGAGCCCATCTGGATGAAGAAGGAGATCGCGGGCTTTGCCGCGAACTACATTATCTCAGGCATCTATGAAAGGGCGCGCCACCTTGTCGCCGAGGGCTATTGCAGCTATGAAGACGTGGACAAGGCCTGTGAGCTGGGCCTGGGCCATCCGATGGGACCTTTCCGCCTGAACGATCTGACCGGCATCGATCTGGCATACGACATCATGAAGGCAAAGTACGAGAAGACCGGTGAGAAGCCGGAGTGCTTTGATCTGTACGAGAAACTGTACAAAGAAGGGCGCCTGGGGCGGAAGACCGGCCACGGCTTCTATGATTACGAGTAAGGAGATATGTGATGAATCCTGACAGAAAAGTTGTCATCGTGACGGGCGTCCGTACACCCTTCGGACGCATGGGCGGCGGCCTCCGGACGTATTACCCTTCGGAACTTCTGGGCTTCGCGATCAGGGAACTGGTCTCGCGCACGGGGCTTTCGGAACGTGCGAAAGTGGACGGGGTCTTCGCAGGCTCTGCGCTCCCGGACGCGCATACCAACAATGTGGCCCGCTTTGCGACGCTTTATGCGGGGCTGCCCGTCGAGACGCAGGCGACTTTTGTGGAAATGCAGTGCGGCTCGGGCATCGCGTCGATCAACCAAGCGGCGCTTCAGATCCTGAACGAAGACATCGACATTGCCATCGCGGGCGGCGCGGAAAGCTATTCTCAGCTGCCCTGCAAATTCTCCATGTCCGTGGAGCCATACAAGCTCATCGCGCCCCATGCGGTGCCGCAGCTTCTGGCGCCTGAGAAGGACGATCAGCTGACCATGATCGAGATCTCGGACAAAATGGCGGAAAAATGGAACGTCTCCCGGACAGAGTGCGACGAGTTCGCGCTCCGCTCCCAGGAACGGGCAGCGGCATACATTGCATCCGGCCGTGTCGCCCCCTTCCTGTTCCCGATCTCCACGCCCCAGAAAAAGGCGGATCCGATCGTCTGCGACCATGATGAGCAGCCTCGCGCGAGCACCATGGAAGGCCTCGCGAAGCTGAAAACCGTCCGTGAAGGCGGCGTGACGACCGCGGGCAATGCCTCCGGCCGGAACGACGGCGCGGCGGTCGTTCTCATGATGAGCGAAGAAAAGGCGCTGGAACTGGGCTTCGAACCGATGGCCTGGTGGAGGGGCGGCGCAGTCACAGGCGTCGAGCCGAAATACATGGGCATCGGGCCCGCATTTTCCAACCTGAAGATCATGAAACGCTTCGGGCTCAGCTTTGACGACGTGGATGTCTTTGAATGCAACGAGGCCTTCGCGGCGCAGAATCTCTCTGTGATCCGCGAAATGGAGGACCAGACCGGCAGGAGAATCGACATGAAAAAATGGAATCCAAACGGCGGCGCGATCGCCTTCGGCCATCCGAACGGCGCTTCGGGCGGCAGGATCGCCATGCATGCCATGGATGAGCTTCAGAAGACCGGCGGACGCTACGGAATCTTCAGCTCCTGCTGCGGCGGCGGGCTGGGCGTTTCGACACTTATCGAACGGTACGGAGAATAATGAAGAGAGGCCGGCTTCAAACCGGCCTCTTTTCTGTCATCCGCTCACCAGTACTTTTCGCCGGACAAGATAGTAAGGCACAATGACGAAGAGGAGCGCGAAGAGCCAGGAGACCGGTTCGGCATAAAAGATGGCTTCGGTACTGACCAGAACGACGGCGGCCGTGCCCATCAGCGCACGGGCCAGACTTTCCGCGAAGCCGGAGATCATCGGCCAGATGGAGTTCCCGACAGACTGGAGCGCGCCGCGGTAGATATGTATCGGATATACCAGCACGATAGAAACGGTCATGATAAACATGTATTTCCACGCGACGGCCATGATGGCCGCCGCGTCTTTTTCCGAAGCGTCGATGAAGCAGGAGAGGAGCGGACGGATGAATGGCACGATGAGCGCCGTTACGGCCAGCGCCATGAGAAGCGCGAGGAGCACGCCCTTTCGCGTGCCTTCCTTCACGCGGTCGAATTTGCCCGCGCCGTAATTCTGTGACAGGAAGGTCGCGAAAGCCTGGCCCAGAGCCAGCGACGTGGCCTCGAGGATGCCGTACAGCTTGTTGGGCGCCGTGAAGCCGGCGACATAAATGCTGCCGAGTTTGTTGACCGTGGACTGCAAAATGATCCCGCTTACGGCGACGATGATGAATGAAACGGCGATGGGGATGCTGAATGCAAGCATCCTGAAAGACAGAGGCCAGTCCATTTTCCAGTCTTCGCGGGTGATGCGGATGATCTCGATCCGGCGGATCCTGTGGAGACAGTAGAGGAAAGAGAGAAACTGGGCGAGGACGGAAGCGATGGCCGCGCCGAAGATGCCCCACTGAAAGACCAGTACGAACAGAAGGTCCAGGCCGATGTTCACGAGCGCCGCAATGCCCATGGCCACAAGCGGCGCTTTGCCGTTTCCGAGCGCGCGGAGGATCGCCGCGGTGAAATTGTAAGCCGCTACGATCAGCGTGCCGGAGAGCATGGTGCGGATGTAAATGACCGCATCGTCGATGATGTCGCCGGGTGTATGCAATAGTTCGAGGAGCGGCCTGGAGACCAGAAGCCCGACGACGGTCAGGAGTCCGCCGATCACGAAAGTCAGCACGGCTCCGTTCGTGATCACCCGGTTCATTTTCGAATAATCGTGTCTTCCGAAGAAACGTGAGACAAAGGTCGAGAAACCATGCGTGAGGCTCAGGCTCGACCAGAGGATCAGCCAGTAACACCAATCAGAGGCGCCCACCGAAGCAAGCGCCTTTGCACCGATCCCGCGGCCCACGATCGAGCCGTCGACGATCATATAGAGCTGCTGCCCCATGTTTGCCAGAAGGAGCGGCACCGCAAGGGGAATCACCTGCCGGAGGATCTTCCCCTCGGTCATGTCACGTGTATCGGTCATTTTACCTGGGAAAATGTGTCGGTATCAGCGTTGTGAAAAGACTTCCTGAACTCCGATGCCGCCAAAACGCCGCCTTAGCGCTCGCCTTTGAGCACGCTGTACAGCGCGGCGTCCGTGCTCTTGATGTAGGGATCGACCCAGAAGAAGGAGAGGACGCCTAAAGTCAGCACTGCCAGAATGATCCAGCCAAGGAAGGAAAGATCCAGGATGAAGGTATGCCATTTGTGGCCTCTCATCAACTCCTTCGAGCGCTGAAGCACTTCTTTGGCGGAAAGATCCGGCTCATCTTTGATGATGTACGGAACCATCCGGTAGGAATAGGATTTGATGATGCCCGGGATCACGAACAGGAGAGACCAGAGCCAGACGAA
>DBVJ01000109.1:0-4407 GCA_002308115.1 Lachnospiraceae bacterium UBA1267 | reverse complement strand
TTGAACTCCGCAGGATGAGAGATATTTTTCCGGAAGAAGCGCGCGCAGCCCACCTCCAGCGGGTTGAGGAGGAAGATCTTCAGGAGAACGGCGATGGCGATCCCCAGTACGGAGCCCCCGACGATCAGGTAAATGGAAGCGGGGTTTTGCTCAAAGTAAGTCCGGATCGACTCCCAGAGCGATTTGCCTTCTTCGACCAGCTTGCTTCCGTCGAACTTCCAGCTGCCGCCGCCATAAGCCGCACCGCCCGTGATCAGGGTGAGCAGGAAGGCTGTCAGCACACATCTCCAGTAGTTGGTACGGAATGCACGTTTTCCGATCTCTTTGACTTCACCGGTCGTCCAGTTCATGATATGCCTCCTTTTTACAGTTCAAATGAAAACTCTTTGGCCTTCACGACGATCATGGGATGATCCATGTACATGAAGAGCCAGTGCCCGTCTTCTTTGGAGAGGGTAATGTGATTGATATAGACGCTGGATGTCGGCGCCAGGACGCGCACTTCCTCCGGCTCGTCGATCCGCATGACGATCGTATCCGTCAGCGTGCAGATGTTCATTTCCGCAAGCGTCAGGAGATGCTTCTTGACCTGTCCGTCCTCGTCCGCATCCGCCCGGCGCGCGACGAGATACCAGTTTCCGTCTTTCTCGATGGCCGCCATGTCCAGACCTTCCGAGTCTTCCAGAAGCGCGCCGATAAGGAAGGGACCCTGCGAATGATAACTGTCGCGGAAGAAGTCTTCGGGAAGTTTTGCCCGCGCCCTTCCGAGCGCTTCTTCAATGTGTTCCGCGACCGACTTGTCCCCGATGAAATCCACCACTTTCATCCGCTCTTTGATGGCGTAGGAAGCCTGAAGATACAGCGCGTAGGCCGCCTTCAGATCCTGTTCCACGCCGTCGCCGCGTTCGTGAAGCCCGCCAAGCCGGAGCGCCACGTCCGCGAACTTGCAGTCGGCCTTTCCTTCTTCGAGCAGGTCACGGTTTTCCTTATAGAGCGACTTCACCAGGATCGCCGCCGCTTCGACGTTCTTCGGCACGCCCTTGCCGTCGACAAGCATATCGGCCAGTTTGTAGCGCGACTCGTAAGCGCCGAGGATCGCGCCGATCGAGAAGTACTGATAGGCCTTCTCATACTGCGGCACGCCGCCGGTGGAACGCCCGTAGTAGTAAATGTACCCGAGCGTATTGTAATAATGCGGCAGCGGCTCCGGCTGGATCTCGATGAGCCTTAAGAGGCATTCCTCCGACTTCTTCCAGTTCGTCGGGAAGACGTTGTTGCCGCCGTAGGAAGCATAAGCCAGCGCTTCCAGCGCTTCGGGCCAGTCTTTTTCCGCACCCTTCAAAACAAGCTCCCGGTAGGTGTCGTATTCCTCCTCCGGCGCGGTGCACTCATTTTTCTCCCAGTCCGTCCACTCCAGGATCTTCGAACGGAGCGCCTCTTCGATGGAGTCCGAGATCGAACCCGGCACCGCCTGAGAGGCATCGTCGATGAAGTCCTCGCTGAGTTTTCTGAGCACCTTCTTCATCTTCTCTGCCGGGTAAGGCAGTTCTTCTTCTCCGGCGGAAAATGTCCGCACGACCGTTGCGAGCTTCTCTTCATTTTCCGGCCCGACCGGAACGATCACGTGATCGCCGGCAACGATCGATTCGTCGTCGCTGAGATAGGTGTAGGGACGGCCGCCCGGGGTGAATTCAACGCTGATGATTCTTCTGACCATGGAATCTCCTCATAATTTGTCGTACTTGGCGTTGCTGCCCTTGGCTTTTTCCACGGGATACTTCGCCTCGTTCTTGTCCATTTTACGGTTCACGATCTCGTCCACGTCGAGGCCCAGCTTGTCCAGCATGTCCTGACAGTACACGATGACGTCGGCGAGTTCTTCTTTGACGTGATCGAGGTCATAGTCGGTCTCGCTCCACTGGAAGCACTCCAGAAGCTCCGCGGCTTCGATGGAGATCGATTTGGCGAGGTTCGCGGGCGAGTGGAACTGGTCCCAGTCGCGGTCCTCGGTGAACTTACGGATACGGGCAATGGTCTTGTCGGTCATGGTGTGATCCTCTGATACGGAATTTGTAAAAGAATTATAGCATAAGAGACAGCGTATATACAAATAAAACAAGAATGCTTGACCATCGTTCGCACTGCCTTTTATACTAGGGACAGACTGTGGGAAATACGATCGTTTTCACTTCAAAAAGGAGAGGCATTCGATGACGAACGAATCTTATCTGTATGACGACGGCATCCGTCTGCACCTCAAACTGGACACCCCGGAGATCGATTTTGACGAGGAGCGGAAGACTCCGCTTATGATCCTGCTGCACGGGCTCACGGGGCACATGGAGGAGCGCCATATCGTGGCGCTTAAGGATACCTGCCTTTCGCACGGCTTTTCGGTGCTTCGCGCGGACCTCTACGGGCACGGGAAGAGCGGCGGGGCATTCCGTGACCATACCTTGTTCAAGTGGCTCTCGAACATCATGTGCATCACCGATTTCGCGAAAAGCTTCAAATGGACGGACGGTCTGTATCTCATGGGTCATTCGCAGGGCGGCTATGCGACGCTTCTGGCGGCGGGCATGCGGCCGGACGCCTATCGGGCGGTCATTCCGCTCTCACCGGCCATTTCGCTTGAAAAAGGGGCGAAAACGGGCCATGCCGCAGGCGTGTGTTTTGATCCGGACAATGTGCCGGACGAGCTTCCAAGGCCTGTTACGAGCCCATTAAGCGGCAATTATATCCGGGCGCTCCAGATGCTGGACGTGGAAGAAGCGGCAAGGCGTTACCGGGGGCCGGTCCTCATTGTCCACGGGGACGCGGACCAGACCGTACCCATCCAGTGCGCATATGACATCGCGGAGGTCATAAAGGACTGCCGTCTCAGGATCATCCCCGGCGACCGGCACTGCTATGACTATCATCTGGATCAGGTCCTCGAAGCCGTGGGGAGCTTCCTGGACGAGATGACTCAGACCGGAAAACGACAGTAGACCGGGTTTTGTCGGTTTTACTTGATTTTGTGAAGAAAATAGCCTAAATTACAATTAGTTAAGTGTGTGCTCCGGACACGGAGACCAGAAAACGTCATAAGAGAGGTGAAACCATGATCTATACGGTAACGCTGAACCCCTCCATCGACTATGTGGTCCACATCGATAAACTGCGCGACGGCCTTACAAACCGCACCACCGGCGAAGAGTATTACTTCGGCGGCAAGGGGATCAATGTTTCGCATGTGCTGGAAGCGCTGGATCTTCCCAGCACGGCTTTGGGCTTTGTGGCGGGTTTTACGGGCGAAGCGATCGAGAAGGGCACGGAAAGTCCCATGATCCGCACCGACTTCATTCATTTACCTGAAGGCGTGTCGCGCATCAACGTCAAGATCAAATCGGACCAGGAGACCGAGATCAACGGACAGGGCCCGCATATTGACGAAGAAGCGCTTCAGGCCTTCATGGAGAAGACGGATGCCATTCAGGACGGCGACACGCTGATCCTTTCGGGCAGCATCCCGAAGACGATGCCGGACGATACCTACGAAAGGATCCTGGAGCGTGTGAAGGACCGCAAGGTCCGGATCGTCGTGGATGCGACGAAACAGCTTCTGGTCAATTCCCTGAAGTACAAACCCTTCCTCATCAAACCCAACCGTCAGGAGATCTCCGAGATCTTTAACGTAGAGGTCAAAGACGAGGAGACCACGCTGTTCTATGCCAAAAAGCTTCAGGAAATGGGCGCGAAGAACGTCCTGGTTTCTCTGGGCGGCGACGGCGCGATGCTGCTCGACGAGTTTGGAAAAGTCCACAAAGAAGGCATCATCAAAGGAAAAGTGCTGAACACGGTCGGCTCCGGCGATTCCATGGTCGCAGGTTTCGTGGCTGGCTGCCTTAAGAAAAATGACTACGCGTACGCGCTCCGTCTCGGAAGCGCGTGCGGCAACGCGACGGCTTTCCTCCCCGGGCTTGCCACGAGGGAGAAAATAGAAGAACTGATGCACATTTTTGAATCGCAGAAATAAGAGGAGGAACACATGCGAATCACAGACCTGTTGAAGAAGGAGGGCATAAAGATCGGCGCGGCGCCCGCCACGAAGGCGGAAGCGATCGACGAATTGATCGCTCTTCACGAGGCATGCGGCAATCTGAGCGATACCGCCGCTTACCGGGAGGGAATCCTTGCGCGCGAAGGCCTGGGCACCACGGCCATCGGCATGGAGATCGCCATCCCGCACGCCAAGAGCGCAGCCGTCAAGGCACCCGCGCTTACGGCTATGACCGTCCCGGGCGGCGTGGACTATGAATCCCCGGACGGAGACCCCGCGAAACTCCTGTTCATGATCGCTGCCACACCGGACGGAGACGTCCATATGGAAGTGCTGGCACGCATGATGCAGCTCCTCATGGACAT
>DBVJ01000143.1 GCA_002308115.1 Lachnospiraceae bacterium UBA1267 | reverse complement strand
CGGAGCGGCACGCGGGACAGCGTGATGCAGAGCGTAAGGAAGAGTCCGGCGTACAAAAAGCACCAGGCGCCGATACCGACGTACAGAGAGGCGATATAGACAATGACGAACACGAATTTGACCCGCGGATCCAGGTCGTGGATCACGGATTCCGTGCTGTAATATTGTCCTAACGTCATGTCCCGGATCATTTCTGAAATACCCTTAAAATCTCGTCTCTGGCCTCTTCCGTCGTCAGTGCGTCGGTGCGGACCGGAATGCCGCGCTCTTTCATTGCGCGGAGGGCGATCGCAGGTTCCGGAACGGAAAGTCCGGATTCCTGAAGCTCGTCAAAATGGGTGAATACTTCGCGGGTCGGGCCGTCGGCGACGAGTTTTCCCTTGTTCATGGCCAGGACGCGGCCGGCATAACGCGCCGCATCCTCCATGGAATGGGTCACCATCAGGATGGTGGTGTGGTTCTCACGGTTAAGCTTTGTGAGCATTTCCAGGAGGTCTGTGCGGCCTTTGGGGTCGAGGCCTGCCGCCGGCTCGTCCAGGATCAGCATCCGGGGTTTCATGGCCAGAACGCCCGCAATCGCGGCACGGCGTTTTCTGCCGCCGGAGAGGTCGAAGGGCGAGCGGTCAAAATCATTTTCCGTGAAGCCTACGAGCTGAAGTGCTTCCTTTGCTCTTGCCTCCTGCTCTTCCTTCGGGAGTTTCAGATTTTTCGGGCCATAGCAGACGTCCTTCAGAAGTGTCATTTCGAAGAGCTGATGCTCGGGATACTGGAAGACCAGGCCTACGTTCTGGCGGAGTGTTTTCATGGAGAAGCCCTTCTCCCTGGTGTCCTGCCCCTGAAAGAGCACCTGTCCTTCCGTGGGTGCGAGCAGTCCGTCAAAGAACTGGATCAGCGTGGATTTACCCGAACCGGTGTGTCCGATGAGCGCGATGAATTCGCCCTCTTCGATGGAAAGAGAGACGTCTTTGACCGCCCATCTCGGCTCTTTGGCCTGCGGGTCATAGCTGTAGGATACATTTTTGAGTTCCAGGAAAGCGCTCATAAAATATCGTCCTCCTGGCCCCGGGACTCCTTCTTCTCTATAGAAGCGCCGTCCTTCTGTGCCCTGTAGATCTTCGAAAGTTCTTCCGCGAGTTCCTCTTCCGTGAGGATGCCTGCGGGGATCGGAAGTCCCGCCTCTCTGAGTTCATTGGCCAGAAGCGTCGCGTCGGGAAGCGTCAGGCCATAGCCGACAAGTTCGTCAGTGCGTGAGAAGATCTCTTTCGGCGTACCGGTCATGACGACACGGCCTTTGTCCATGACAATCACGCGGTCCGCGCCTGCGGCTTCTTCCATGTTATGTGTCACGAGGAGCACGGTGATGCCCTCGGTCTTGTTCAGTTCATGTACGATTTCCAGTACTTCTTTGCGGCCTTCGGGGTCCAGCATGGCGGTCGCCTCGTCCATGAGGATGCACTTCGGACGCATGGCCAGAAGTCCTGCGATGGCAACGCGCTGCTTCTGTCCGCCGGAAAGCTGGTTCGGGGAACGGAGACGGTAGGCGGTCAGACCGACGCGTTCCAGCGTCTCTTCCACCCTCTTTTCGAGTTCTTCCGTCGGCACGCCCATATTTTCCGGGCCGAAGGCCACGTCCTCTTCCACCGAGGTGCCGATGATCTGGTTGTCCGGGTTCTGGAAAATCATGCCGGCGTCGCGGCGGATCTCCCAGACCGGGTCGGCCTCCTTCGTGTCGCGCCCGGTGAGGAGCACCGTGCCTTCCGTCGGGAACAGGATTGCATTGATGTGCTTGATCATCGTCGATTTTCCGGAACCGTTGTGGCCCAAAACCGCAACAAAATCACCCTCTTTCACGTCGAGAGTGACATCCGTAAGCGCACGGACCGCTGAGATCTCAGTATCGTCCGTGCCGTACTCGGTATAGTCGTATGAAACGTTTCGGAATTCGATGAAGCTCATGTTCCTGGATGGATCCGAAAACATGCCCATTGAGGCCTTTCGGATGCGTCTTTTTTCACGAACTGTGACCCGTGCGCTGAAAAACTCATCGCACGGGCCACATTTTTCAAATCAGTGACTGATTCTCAGGCAGTAGCGACAACGCCGAACTCTGCCTTCAGGGATGCGCCGCCGACCAGGCCGCCGTCGATGTCGGGCTGTGCGAACAGTTCCGCAGCATTGCCCGCGTTGACGGATCCGCCGTACTGCACGCGGAGCGCTTCCGCCGTCTCATCGTTGTAAATGACGCGGACGGTGTCGCGGACGAGCTTGCAGACTTCCTCAGCCTGCTCGGTCGTCGCGGTCTTGCCGGTGCCGATAGCCCAGATGGGCTCGTAAGCGATAACTACCCTGCGCATCTTCTCGGCGGAGACGCCGGAGAGAGCGGCCTTGACCTGGAGGTTGATCCTCTCAAGGGTAATTCCCATCTCGCGCTCTTCAAGGCTCTCGCCGACGCAGACGATGGGCTGAAGTCCTGCCTCGAGGGCGGCGTGGACCTTCTTATTTACGGAGAAATCGGTCTCGCCGTAATACTGTCTTCTCTCGGAGTGGCCGATGATAACGTACTTAACGCCGAGATCTACGAGCATATTAGCGGCGACCTCGCCGGTGTAAGCTCCCTTCTCGTTCTCGTTAAGGTTCTCGGCGCCGACGGAGATGCGGAGCTCCTTGAACGCCTTGATAGCGGCGGGGAGATCAACGAAAGGCGCGCAGATAACGGTCTCGCACCACTTGGCGCGGGGGGATACGGCCTTGAGCTCGTCAGCAAAGGGCTTAACCTGGCTGGGGAGCATATTCATCTTCCAGTTTCCGGCGATAATAGTCTTGCGGTATTTTCTGTTCATGGCTGAAACACTTCTTTCTTTTATATTAAACCGACTGTTCGGTAAGCATTGAATTACGGTTGAGGGCGGCTTTTGACCGCCCTCGGTTTTAAAGAGCGAAATTATTTATCAAGGAGAGCGGCTACGCCCGGAAGCTCCTTGCCCTCAAGGAACTCAAGGCTCGCGCCGCCGCCGGTGGAGAT